>DAOVXW010000067.1 GCA_030635945.1 Dehalococcoidia bacterium | reverse complement strand
ATTATTGATTAGCAGTGGGCCATTCATTAATAAATTCTCTTTAATATCGTGGATCACCAGACGCGGATTTAATGGTTTATCTGTGGATGTAGCCGGACATAAATCTGAACAACGGCCGCATTCGGTGCAACAATAAGAATCAAGTAAGGCTTTCCATGTGAATTGATCTACCTGCCCTACGCCGAAAATATTACCTTTCTTGAATTCTTCTCTGGGTTGAAGGCTCATCCTGGTTAGTCTCTTAAAAAAGTTATTCGGGATGATAGTGAGGATATGCATATGTTTGCTATAAGGCAGGTAGTTTAGAAAACCAAGTAATACTATGGCATGGATCCACCAGAAGATGTCAGCCAGGCTGATTAAGCTTTCCGTGGAAGCGCCCGGTAAAATAGAAGAAGCCACGAAACTTGATATCGGCATATAAAGCTCCGCTCGTTCAATGCCCTGGGCTATTTCACTGCCGTGTAAACCAAAAAAGGCGAGCATTAATACAGCAATCATTCCAAGAATGATAAAGGAATCGGGTTTACGTGCTTCCATGTACCTGGGCGGGAAAAACAGGCGGCGCCCGGCTGCCGCGAGCACGGCTAATAAAGCAAGGAGAGATACGATATCAAAAACAAGGGCAATAGTATAGTGAAGGCCAGTTGGTAGATTTGCCAGTTTGATGTAATCTGGGAAGATTCCGGCAAGTAAAAACTCAGTATTGGCAACCAATAAAACCATAAAACTCCAGAAGAGGATGGCGTGGTTTACACCGAACCGATAGCTTCCGGAAATAGAACACCGCTGGGCAAAGGAATACAGAAACAAACTCATGATACGCTTGCCGAAGTGATTAAAGCGATTTTCTGCCTTACCCAGGGTAATCAATCGGAAGCGGCGGAAGAAACTCCATCCAAAAAACGATATAGAGATCAAGAAAATGGCTAAAAACAGTATGCTATTAGCCAACATGCTTTCTCTCCTTATGATCTCCGGCATTCTTTGCAATGGATTGCCTTTTTTCTTTAGGTTTGATTCCCTGGGTGCGTAATTCACTGATACGTCTGGTAATGGCTGGAACCACCTTTAAAACATCACCCACAATGCCATATGAGGCTACTTCAAAGATAGGCGCCTGGCTGTCCTGGTTGATGGCAATAATGACATCCGAATCCTGCATACCGACCAGGTGCTGAATGGCGCCGCTGATGCCGCAGGCAATATACAGCTTCGGTCTGACCGTCTTGCCTGTCTGTCCGACCTGGCGTTCTACGGGCATCCAGCCGGCTTCTACGACGCTGCGGGAGCAACCCACCACACCACCCAGTTCGTCAGCCAGTTCCTGCAAAATGCCGAAGTTTTCCCTGGCGCACATTCCACGGCCACCGGAGACGATTACGTCGGCGGCTGTTACATCAACAGCATCCAGCTTGCTATCCTTTATTATATCAAGCACTTTGGTGGTGAAATCATCCTCTTTCAAAGGCATGGATTCAGGGACAATATCTCCCTTAAGCGAAGTATTCCTGGCCGACAAAGGCATCACACGTGGTCTTACCGTGGACATCTGCGGCCTTGTATTTTCGGTTAGAATGGTAGCCATGATATTGCCGCCGAAGGCAGGGCGTGTCTGTAACAGAAAACCTTTATCGTCAATCGCCAAGCCGGTACAATCTGCGGTAAGCCCGGTTTCGAGTTTAGTTGCCACGGCACCTGCCAGATCCCTTCCCAGGCCGGTGGCGCCTACCAGTATAATCTCCGGCTTGTAATTTTCCACCAGATAGCAGATGGCCTGGCAGTAAGGCTCTGTGCGGTAAAACCTGAAAACCGGAGCGTCTATTAGGTATGATCTGGTTGCACCATAGGCGAAGGATTCCCGGCAGAGCTCCTCCACTTTGTCGCCGATAACCACGGAGCACAGCTCCACATTCAGTTTTCTGGCTAATTCGGCACCCGCACCCAGTAGTTCCCAGGCGACAAGGGCCGGCTCACCCTCGGTTTGCTCAATGAAAACCCAGACGCCTTTGTACTGTTTGATCTTTGCCAGTGCCACAGCTTCCTCTTCGCTTAAAACCTCTTCTTCCGGCTCTGCTGTCGCACTGGATTGGGCTTTAATTTCATCAAGGATTTTCTGCTCTTCGGGGGTGAAAAAAATCTCGATGGCTTCAGATGGGCATATCTTGATACATTTGAGACAACTGATACATTTCTCTATAGAGATAACAGGCTCGCCGTCTTCGGCCATTTCTATGGCATCTTTGGGGCAGGAGCTCTGGCAGCGAGCGCCACAGGCAATACATTTACCGGCAATCAGCCGGACTTTACCGCGGGGTTTCTTTATTTTCTTTTTCTCTTCCATATATGGTTACTTACCTGTTTGTCTTCTGATATGTTATATAAGGATAAGCCCATTCTCTCTTAATTTATCTAATAATAATCCGGCTGCTTCATCCGGATTAGCAGCACCATCGCCCAGTATTTCTCCTACGGCTCTCTCAGGGGAGAAAATCTTTCGCACCTGCGTAGCCGAGCCCTTCAACCCGATAGTTTCGCCAAGCAGTTTCATCTCTTTATTGTCCCATATTGTTACAGCAGCTTCCTCAGCTGCCAGCCGCAGCGGCACTGTGGGATAGCGGGGTGTGTTAATCTCCCTCACTACAGAAATCATAGCTGGCAAACTGGCTTCAACCACTTCGTTACGCCCTTCCAGTTTACGTCTGGCTATCAATTTCTTTGTTTGCAGGTCTATATTCTCTATATGCTCTACCAGGGTCAGCTGTGAATATCCCAAGCGGGTAGCAATACCCGGTCCCACCTGAGCCGTATCTCCGTCAATGGTCTGCTTGCCGCAGAGAACGATAGCCACCTCTTCTTTTTGCGCCAGCCGACTGATTGCTTCAGCCAGAACCTTGCTCGTAGCCAGGGTATCGGCTCCGCCAAAAGCACGGTCGCTTAAAAGCACGGCATTATCCACTCCCAGAGCCAAAGCCTTTCTCAGTGTAATCTCGGTATTGGGCGGGCCCATTGAGACTACCGCCACCCGAAAGCCATATTTCTCTTTAAGCCTGAGGCCTTCCTCTAGAGCGTGGGTGTCAAACGGATTCATAATAAACGGCACACCCTCTCTGATGAGATTGCCGGTAACCGGGTCAATCTTGACTTGAGTGGTATCGGGTACCTGTTTGATGCATACGACAACTAACATTTATAAACTCTCAACAACTGAAAATAGGCCGGGATAACACAGGTTTATCTTCACTTAAAGGTGTCCCGGCCAAGTTTATTTGATACTTGCTAAGAATAAGGTATCTATTATAGCATAATGTATTAATTTAAAACATCAACCCGCTTATAGCAGGAAAATTACCTTAAAGCAAGACGGTATACCTCGTTGTTATCATGAATGCTAACCTGTATACTTTATAATGAGCAGGATTATGAAAACCAGCGATTTTGATTATCATCTGCCTCGGGAATTTATTGCTCAACATCCGCTTGAACACAGGGACAGGTCGCGGCTTATGCTTGTCAAACGGGGTGATGGCTCTATAGATCACGCTATCCTGTCTGATATCGCCGATTATCTGGTTAAAGGTGATGTTCTTGTATTCAATGACAGCCGCGTTATGCCGGCAAGGTTCTATGGCAGAAAGGTTGATACCGGCGGCAGGGTAGAGATATTACTGCTGCGCCACTCCGGTAACAGTACCTGAGAGGCACTTGTAAAACCGGGCAGGCGCATTGACACCGGCGACAGGATTGAAATCACAAAAGACACCTCGATAGGTGACAATATCAGCGTACTGGCCGAAGTTAAAGGGCTGGGACCTGACGGCATAAAGCTCATCAGCTTTTCCGACGAGGCAGCTCTTTTTAATCTGGGTAGTGTGCCTTTGCCGCCATACATAAAAGCCCCCTTATCCGACCCTGAACGGTATCAGACTATATATGCTGATGAATCGGGCAGCGTCGCCGCCCCGACGGCCGGGCTGCATTTCACAAGAGAATTGTTCGGTAAGCTGGAAAGCAAAGGTATTGAATGCCTGTTTGTTACCCTCCATATAGGGCTGGATACCTTCCGTCCGGTCAGCGAAGATGACCCGCATAAACATACCATTCACCGCGAGTACGGCATAGTTGATAAAACGGTGACTGAAAGGTTGTCCATAGCCAAAGAGGAAGGACGCAGAATCATCTGTGTCGGCACGACGCCGGTGAGGTTGTTGGAGTATGCGGCTCAGGTTTCAGGTGAGACACTGAAGCCTTTCAGGGGCTGGGTGGATCTTTTTATACTACCGGGTTACAGATTTCGTATGGCGGATGGCATGGTTACAAACTTTCATTTACCGAGGTCGACGCTGCTTATGCTGGTTTCTGCTTTTAGCGGGCGGGAATTGATTCTGCAGGCTTACAATGAAGCCATTGATAGGGGCTATCGCTTTTACAGCTTCGGGGATGCGATGTTGATCTTATAGTTGCTAAATTCAATTGGTGGATTATGTTATAAGTATGTAGAATAGCTTCGGTTTGAGCTTTAT
>DAOVXW010000152.1 GCA_030635945.1 Dehalococcoidia bacterium | reverse complement strand
GAGCATAATCAGTATCTCGCCACCAGATTCAAGAAAGCAGGTAACAACATTCTTTTTCTCAAGGCTGCCTATCTACCTCACCCCCTTAGTATTTGACACCCCTCAGGCTTATCAGGTATTCCTTTAACCACTTTAAGGCTGACTCCGCCGCGCTTCGCTTATTCTGCTCCCGGTCTCCGTGAAATTCATGCTTCTGGCTACAGGTTTCGCCCTGATGGGACAACCCCAGATAGAACAGTCCCACCGGTTTACCCTGGGTAGCTCCAGCCGGCCCGGCAATACCGGTATCAGCCAGACATACATCCACCGCCAGTAACTTTCTACCCCCCAATGCCATCTCCTCAGCTACCTGATGGCTTACAGCACCATACTGTTCAATGGTATCCCTGCTAACCACGATAACTCTAATCTTGGTTTCATTGCGGTAGGCAGTAACCGACCCCTTATAGTAATCGGAGCTACCGGGGACATTGGTTATCAGGTGTGATATTAACCCGCCAGTGGCTGATTCAACTACCCCCAGAGTCAGCCCCTTCTGACGCAATAAATCTCCAATTTCCTGTTCCAGACTAGCCATGACTTTCCCTCATCCTGCCGTCTAGATAAACCTCTCCATCAAGCTAAATATTACCTTGTCGTCGGCTCCATTCCCGTCCTGACCAAGCCTATCCATGGCTCGCTTGACTTCCTCGTGACGGCGAGCATCATTGAGGTCATCAAGCCGACCATATATACCAAGCCTCCGGCCCATTTTGAAATTAGCTCTCTCTTCCGGCGACAGAGCCTGAAACCGGCTGATAACAGCCAGCATTTTCTCTTTATCTTCGGGCAGCTTGCCTTCAACTTCCTGAAGCAGATTGATAATGTGGTCACTGATAAAACTGGAATGACACTCAAGGTTCTCAATTAATAGCTTCTCTTCTTCTATAATCTCCTCATCCGTTTCCCGGACAAAATTACCACTCGCCACATCATTATGTAAAGGCATCCGGCTGTGGATGGTCAAGGTTCTGGCCCGGATGAAGTCGGGGTTAATTTCACTCAGCACCCTGGCCGTGGCTATGGCATGCTCGCGCCACATCTTCTTGCCGCCCATACCCAGAATAACATACTCGCTCAGCGAGATGCCGGCTGCCACCACGTTTCTGCCACCGGCAATATGGTCGGCAGCGGTAACTCCTTTATCCATAAATTGAAGCACCGGGTCATAACCCGACTCCAACCCGATATGCAGTCGGGAGAGTCCGGCTTCACGCAGCTCTATCAACTCCTCCACACTCTTTTTAGCCGCTGTCTTTGACCTGGCGTAGCTGGTTATGCGGCTAATGCTGGGGAAGGTCTCCTTCAGGTACTTTATTACCTCAACCAGCTCACCGGTCTTCATAATCAGGGTATTGGCATCCTGCAGAAAGGCATTTTTACCACCGGCGTACAGCCAGAGAGCCACATTGCGATAGGCATCATTGGGGGGATTATTACATACCATAGCCGCTACTTCCTCAAGACTGCCGTCATAGCCAGATTTCCAGGCAAGCTCCTTTATCTTGTCCTGAATAATCCTGGCTGTCCTTATATCCTGCTTTATCGCCTCCACAGACCTCAGTTGGAATTTTTCCCCTTTATAGATAGGGCAAAACTTGCACCTGTTCCAGGAGCAATTTCTGGTAACACGGATGAGCAGTGAATAGGCTTCACTCGGCGGCCTGATTGGCCCCAGCTCAAAAGACTCCGTTAACATTCCCGTCATAGCCATTTGAGGATATTTCCCTTGATGAAATCAAAGTTATGCTTGACTTTCTCGGCACCAGTCACAATATCCATATGACCGGGAAGCAAATACTCAATTTCCAGCTGTGATAGCTTCTCTATGGATTTTTTAAGCTCATCGGCATTACCACCAGGAAGGTCAACACGACCGGTATTTTCTTCAAATATCACGTCTCCGCAAATCAGTATTTTCTCCTCATGGCAGTAGAAGCAGACACAGTCCAGGGAATGCCCCGGGGAAAGGATAAGCTCAAATTCCGCGTCACCAGCACTTAACCTGTCATTGTCCAGACAAGAATCTTCCTTGAACTCGGCTGGTGGCAGACCAAAAACCCTGGCTACTTCTAAAACAACCTGGTTGTAGAATTTTTTCTGGATGGGGTGGATAGCGATTTTGGCTCCGGAGAGCTGTTTAAAGGCTTCATTGGCGGCGCAGTGGTCGCCATGGAGATGTGTATTGGCGATAATATCAATACCTTCAGGGTCAATATTATCTTTATGCAAACTATCTATTAGCGCCGGCAGGAACATAGTAGCGCCGGGGTCGATGATAATACCGGGGTTACCTTTAATTACATAGGTATTGCAGTCAAATATTCCCTGTTCTGGATAAAAATATAGATTATTTGTCAGTTTCATGCTATATTATCATCAAACGAATATTATCTGATTCCCTTTTCATTATATAATATTCAGGCTATACGATAAACTAAGAAGGAGGTTCTACTATGGGAGCAATAGCCGCGATTGTAGGTGCTATTGGTGGACTCTGCGCCATAATGGGTATCGTTACCGCTGCGGAAGTAATCCTGCCACTGGGCGCTCAACTCACCTGGCTGTTCTGGTTTGTACTATCAGCAATTCTACTTCTGGCTGCCATCGCCCTTGCGGTTGGGCGCAGCGGGGGAGGCTATGATTAGCCAAAACTGCATTAATTGACAAGCTGAGTTTATAAACAGCCATAGAGATACTGAATTGATACAGATACGATCTCACCATATTTGCTGTCTACGATTTATGGGGGAAAATTTTGAGGAACGGGGGACAGCTTTTCTACAGATTCGAGATAAGCTAAACAGCGTTCTGCTGTCACAGCCTGAGGCAATGATAATAGTTAAGGAAGGCGT
>DAOVXW010000071.1 GCA_030635945.1 Dehalococcoidia bacterium | reverse complement strand
GCTGTTTACCTTTGCGGGCTATCTTCCGTCACAATCCAATAACAAATACGAACCGCAGTTTGGCAACAGTGATGGTGAACTGGATCCTTATGTATCCTGGATATTATCCCAGGAACCGATAGAGGTGCAGCGGGCGGTGATAAGCATTCTTGCCGTGGTTAAGAGCGCTCATAAAGCTAAATGTTTTAATTAGCTTTTACTTATCCTGTTTGAGACTAGGCCTTTCCTTGAGCTTCTGATACTTTCCGGCAGCGAATATCGCCATCCTTTTTAGTGAAGGTTTGTTTTATTCCTGAATGAGGATGTATAATTGGCTGGTTAGATTTCAGGGATATTGGCATATTGCTTTATTATACAGTCCATTCAATATTGAAGCTTCTCTTTCTGCTGCTTACCTGGCGAAAAATTGAGGGGAGAGAAAATATTCCCCGTCGGGGAGCGGTAATATTTATAAGCAATCATATTGAACTGGTGGACTCCCCACTGCTCTGGACCAGCCTTGGCCGAAGGGTGTATTTTATGGCTAAGGAGGAGGTCTTTCACCCCCGGATTATCGGCTATTGTATGAGGAGCTTTGGCGCCTTCCCGGTAAGAAAAGGACGGCAGGACAGAAAGGCATTGCTCAAGGCTCAGCAATTACTGGCTGAAGGCAAGGCTTTAACCATCTATCCCGAAGGGATGAGAAGCCAGAGCCAGAAAGTGAATCTGGCTTTTCATGGAGCGGCACTGATAGCCTCGCGAAGTGGGGCGCCCATTATCCCGATAGGTATTTACGGCACTGAGAAGATAAAAGGATTAGGCTGGATATTGCATCGTCCGCAAATATCACTTAATATAGGCAAGCCCTTTACCCTGCCACCGATTGAAGGCAGACCGACCAAGCATGAACTGGCAAAGCTGACTGATATTATAATGGAACATGTAACCGATACACTGCCCAGGAAATATCATGGATATTATCGAACCAGGAGTTTAAATGTCACTGAAGGTTAAAAAGGCAGCCGGCATTGGTTTCTGTATGGGCGTACGCCGCGCCATTGATATTCTGGAGAAGGTAGCCGCCGAGCGTGATGGGGTGGAAACGCTGGGGGCGGTGGTTCATAACCAGCAGGTTTTACGCAGACTGGGTGAAATCGGCGTCAAAATAGTAAAAAGTGTTGGCGAGTTGCAGGGCGATGTCGTGGTTGTAAGCTCTCACGGGGTGGGACCAAAGGTGATAGAGGAGATAAAGTTACGTAATATAGAGGTGGTTGATACTACCTGCCCTTTCGTCAAACGAGCCCAGGTTGCTGCCCGCCGGCTGGCTGAATCCGACTTTTTTACCATTGTTTTCGGTGATGTTGACCACCCCGAGGTAAAGGGTATTCTCGGCTGGGCTGCCGGTAAGGGTATGGCCACACAGGACGCCGCAACCTTCATCGGCATTGATAACCCGCCACGCCATCTGGGCGTGCTTTCCCAGACGACACAGATACCGGCTGATTTTGCTCGCTTTGCCACGGAGATTGTTAATTATGCACTGGTTAAGGACTCGGAAATACGTATTATAGATACTATATGCCATGATATAAGGTGGCGTCAGACAGATACTCTAATCCTGGCAAAAGAATCGGACCTGCTACTTGTTGTCGGTGGGCAGACCAGCGCCAACAGCCGCCACCTTTTTGAATTGTGTGCCAAGATAACGAAAACGTATCTCATCGAAACCGCAGATGAAATACAGAAGACGTGGCTTTCAGACAAGTCCCGGATTGGCGTAACCTCGGGAGCTTCTACCGATGAGCAAACCATAGACGAGGTCGTTGCTAGGCTTGAATCTCTAGCTTGAACCTGAAAAACAAGATTTGTTATCGTCTCTGGGTTTATGCTAAACTTCTTACCTGAATAGCTATGAAAAAAAGCCGCATTTTTTCCGGAGCCCGGCCCACGGGACGCCAGCATATAGGTAATTACCTGGGAGCCCTGCAAAACTGGGTCAAGCTTCAGGATGAATATGACTGCATCTACTGCATAGTTGATATTCACGCCCTGACGTCGCTGGAAGACACCGGTAATCTGCAAAAAAACATCCGCGAGATGATACTGGACTGGCTGGCGGTTGGCCTAGACCCGAAAAAGAGCATTCTTTTTGTGCAATCACACGTCCCCGAGGTGATGGAGCTGCATACCCTGCTCAGTATGATAACTCCGTTGAGCTGGTTGCTGCGTGTGCCCACCTTCAAAGATAAGATAAAGCTGCAGCCGGAAAACGTGAACTACGGGTTGGTCGGTTATCCGGTGCTGATGACATCGGATATCGTGTTATATAAAGCTACAGTGGTGCCCGTTGGTGAAGACCAACTGCCCCACCTGGAGCTTGCCCGCGAGATTACCCGTCGCTTTAACGGCCTTTTTGGTTACACCTTTCCAGAGCCTAATGGAAAGCTGACGAATTATCCGCTGATCATTGGGCTGGATGGCAAGGATAAGATGAGTAAGCAAGCAGGCAACGATATTGAGCTTGCCATGACTGAAGAAGAGACGATAAAAAAAATAAAAACAGCCTATACCGACCCCGCCCGCCGCTACCGCTCCGACCCGGGACACCCCGATAAATGCAACGTTTATAAGTTGATGGGCTATTTTGAATCCACTGGTGGAAATGGTATCGCAGAGAAATGCCGCAAGGCTGAAATCGGCTGCGTTGATTGCAAGATGATACTGGCAGAGGTGATAAACAAAGCCCTCAGGCCGATAAGGCAACGGCGAGACGAACTGGCGACTGACCCCAGGTATATAGATGAGGTACTGGCTGACGGCGCCGACAGGGCACGTGTTATTGCCAGAAAAACCCTGACAGAAGTCAAGAAAAATATGCGGCTTATTTAAGCTTGTATTTAGCCACGAAACGCTTTATTCTCTCCAGCGCCTCTTCTATTTCTGACAGCGAAGTAGCATAGCAGCAGCGGACATAACCCTCGCCGCATTTACCGAAGGCGTTGCCGGGGACGACCGCCACCCTTTCCTCAACCAGCAGTTTTTCGGCGAATTCTTCAGATGTCATGCAGGTGCTCTTTATCGAGGGGAAGGCATAGAAAGCCCCCCTGGGTTCAAAACAGGATAAGCCTATATCGCATAATCCATTTACCATAACCAGCCGCCGCCGGTTGTAGTCCTCGACCATTTCACTGACGCTGGCATCGCCAGATTCAAGCGCCTCGATGGCGGCTACCTGCCCCATAGTGGGGGCGCTCATTATCGTGTACTTGTGTATCTTCGTCATGGCGTCGATTATATCCTGATTTGCAGCCGCATAACCGATGCGCCAGCCTGTCATAGCGTACGATTTTGAAAAACCGCCCAGTAATATGGTGTTGTCTCTCATATCGGGAAGCGCAGCCAGGCAGGTATGCTCGATACCATATACCAGACGGGCATAGATTTCATCGGAGATTATAAAGAGATTATGGCGGCAGGCCAGTTCGGCTATCTGCTCCAGCTTGTTTCTGGGCATGACCGCACCGGTGGGATTTGCCGGATAACCCAGCAGGATAGCCTTTGTTTTATCCGTAATCCTGGCTTCAATATCAGCAGAGTCAAGCTCAAAACCGCCCGCTTCGCCGGTGGGCACCATAATCGGTATGCCGCCGGCAAGGATGGTGCAGGCGTTGTAGGAGACATAACATGGGTCGGGCATAATGACCTCGTCGCCGGGATTGATGATGGCCCTCATTGCCAGATCCAGCGCTTCACTGACACCGACGGTAACCAGCAACTCGCTGTCAGGATTGTAGCCAATGTTGTAGCTATCTTTCAGATGGCTGGAAAGGCTCTGCCGCAGATCGGGCATACCCAGGTTTGAGGTGTACATGGTAGAGCCCTTTTCTATGGAATAGATGGCTGCTTCGCGGATATGCCACGGGGTGGTGTAATCCGGCTCACCAACGCCCAGTGAGATGACATCATTCATAGATGCCAGCAGGTCAAAGAATTTGCGTATCCCTGAGGGGGATACTCGCTTCACCCTGTCTGAAATCGGGCTGGTATGGCTATCCGGTTTTTTTGCTGTCATAATAGTCTCTCGATAATTAAATACTTAAAGTACCACCGGTTGTCGCCTGTTCCCCTCTCCACCTTCCAGTATTTCACCGTCTTCTTTATATTTTTTTAAAAGGAAATGAGTCATCGTGCCCTGTACACCTTCGATAGGTGCCAGCTTCTGGGTTACGAATTCGGAGATTTCGTTCATTGTTTTGCCCCGGGCGATGACAGCCAGATCATATGTCCCCGATACCAGATATACGGTGCGAGCCTGCGGGAAGAGGTAGATGCGCTCGGCGATGGAGTCGAAGCCGACATCCCGCTGGGGGGTTATTTTGACCTCTATCAGCGCGCAGACATACTCATCGCCCACCTTGTTCCAGTTGACAAGCGTCTTGTATTT
>DAOVXW010000013.1 GCA_030635945.1 Dehalococcoidia bacterium | reverse complement strand
CACCAGCCTCTTATGGGCGGCATCGCGGGCGGTATATACCACCCCAGAGATAAGAACTCTGGTACCGACCTTAAGTTTTTCAACTGCTTCAGCCTCAAACGGGGAAGTAATACTTACGGCATCCATTACAGTACAGCCTCTTTATGGCGAGCGCTATGACATTGCAGATTAACAGCCACCGGCTGGCTGGCGATATGGGTTGGTAACGCCTCGGCATGCACTGCCATTGCGGTAATCCTACCTCCCAGTCCCAGCGCCCCGATACCCAGTTCATTAACCTTATCCAGAATATCTTTTTCCAGCCGGGCAATCTCCGGGTCCGGATTGGATTCGCCTAACTTCCGCAGCAACGCCTCTTTAGTCAGCAGCATTGCCCTCTCAGACGTAGCACCGATGCCCAACCCGATGATTATCGGCGGGCATGGATTGCCGCCGGCTGCATCGACGGTGTTTACCACCGCATCGATAATATCCTTGCTTCCGGCATCGGGTTTTAGCATAACCAGTCGGCTCATGTTCTCGGCGCCACCGCCCTTGGGCATAACAACTATCCTGAGCTGGCTGCCGGGAACCATTCTGGTATGGATAACCGGCGGGCTATTATCACCGCTATTTATCCGGGCAGAAAAGGGTTTGTTCACTATAGACTTACGCAGGTAACCCCGGGTATAACCCTGGCATACTCCTTCGGTTATGGCTTCGTTAATATCGCCACCGATAATATGAATACCCTGCCCAATCTCAAGAAATATAACCGTCGTGCCACAGTCCTGGCACAGGGGAAGGCTTTCTTTCCTGGCAATTTTAGCGTTTTCTATGATTTTATCCAGGGCATCCTTCGCCAGCGGCGATTCTTCTTTTTGACGGGCTTCTTTAAGCGCCGCTAGCACATCATCACCCAGCTCATAGTTAGCCTGCTGGCATAATCTGGCAACAACCCTGGTAATATCCTGTGCTTTTATTTCTTTCACCTTGTCACCTTAGAGCAGATTAATAGATTTTACCAGCTTTCTCACCGCTTCGGCGGAGTTTTGCAGGGCTTTTCTTTCTTCTGATGTTGAATTAAACTCTACAATCTCTTCAATGCCGTTCCTGCCCAGCTTAACCAGCACACCGATGACGACGTCTTTAATGCCATATTCACCTTGCAGCCAGGCGGCGCAGGGCATGACTTCTTTTTTATCCTGTATTATAGTCTCCACCATGCGGGCGGCGGCGGCGGCGGGGGCATAGAAAGCGCTACCAACTTTAAGCAGGCCGACAATTTCTGCACCGCCGTTTATGGTGCGCTTTACCAATCTTTTGATAGCTTCCGCCGATAGCAATTCGGCTATCGGCTTACCGTTAACAGTTGCCAGACGGGGAATGACGACCATATTTTTACCATGCTCGCCTAGAACGAATGAGGAAACATCCCCGGGTGGAACATCGAGTTCATCTGCGATAAAGCTGGAAAAGCGGGCGCTGTCCAAAACACCGGATAATCCTACCACTCGTTTCGGCGTAAAACCGCTGACCTTAAGCGCCAGGCAGGTCATAGTATCCACCGGATTGGTAACAATGATGATAATGCAATCAGGGGAGTAAGCGGCTACGTTCTGTGTAACGCCGGAGACGATTTTTACATTTATCTCCAACAGTTCGTCACGGGTCATACCCGGCTTTCTACCGATGCCGGAAGTAATAATAACCACGTCCGAGCCGGTGGTGTCCCGGTAATCGTTTGTGCCGGTTAACTTTGAACTGAAACCCGTTATTGGCGAGGATTGATAAATATCGAGGGCTTTACCCTGAGGCAAGCCCTCGATTATATCCAGCAATACTATATCAGCGAAATCCTTTTCCACGAGGCGCTGTGCTAAGCTGGCGCCGACATTACCGGCACCGATAACACTAATTTTACGAGCCATAGCTTTATTCCTTTAGTTTTTCAATGATGGCATCGGCTACCTGTGATGTGCCCACTGCCTGGTCTCTTTCCCCTTCAGGCTTCAGGTCATAGGTGACATTTTTACCTTCGGCGATAACGGCAGCTATCGCTCTCTCCAGCCGCTCGGCATTTTCCATTTCGCCGATATGGCGCAGCATTATCACCCCGGAGAGCATCATAGCCATCGGGTTGACTTTATTCATTCCTTTGTACTTGGGGGCGCTGCCGTGGGTCGGCTCAAAGAGGGCGCAGTCGTTACCGATATTGGCTCCCGGCGCCAATCCCAATCCACCCACCAGCCCGGCGCACAGGTCCGATATAATATCACCATAGAGATTGGGTGTAACGATAATATCAAACTGATTCGGGTTTTTTACAAGTTGCATGGTCATATTATCCACGATTCTATCCTCAAACTCTATATCGCTGTACTCTTTGGCTATCTCCCGGGCAGTTTCCAGAAATAGTCCGTCCGAGAACTTCATAATATTGGCTTTATGAACAGCGGTTACCTTCTTTCTGTTGTCAGCACGGGCATATTCAAAAGCGAAGCGCACTATCCTCTGGCTGCCCATCTCCGAGATTGACTTTATACTTATACCTGAGTCTTGTCTAACAATAGAACCGTTTGTTCTTTCTATCAGTTTTATAAGCTCCGCTGTCTGTGGGCTGCCTTTCTCAAATTCAATGCCCGAATACAGACCTTCCGTGTTTTCCCTGACAACGACTATGTCAATATCCTTGTAGATTGTCGGCACACCAGGGTAGCTTTTGCATGGCCTTACACAGGCATAAAGCTCGAGCTTCTTGCGCAGGGCAACATTGACACTCCTGAAGCCGGAGCCTATCGGCGTGGTAACCGGACCTTTAATGGCTACCTTGTTTTTTCTTATGGAGTCAAGAACATAATCAGGCAGTGGTGTGCCGTATTTTTCCTGTACTTCGGCGCCGGCATAAACCACCTCCCAGTTAAAGCTAACCCCGGTGGCTTCCAGAACCCGCTTCGTTGCCTCGGTTATCTCGGGCCCGATGCCATCACCGGGCATCAGCGTTATATTGTATCTTTTCAAATAACACTCCTCCTTAAAATCTAGCTATAGCTTAAAATCACCATGCTTTTTAATATACGGTATAAGCCCACCCTCGTTCAGAATACTGAGCATAGCTTTCGGTATTCTCTTAAAGGTAAGCTTATTGCCGTTTGATTTATCATTTATAACGCCCTGTTCAAGGTCTACCTCAAGCTCATCACCGTCGCTTATTTTATCGGTATCGCAGACCAGCACCGGTAGACCCAGATTTATGGCGTTTCTGAAGAATATGCGGGCAACCGACTTTACAAGTATAGCACTTACGCCGGACATCTTGATTACCAGCGGAGCGTGCTCTCGGCTTGAACCCAGCCCGAAGTTATTGCCGGCGACTATAAAATCACCGCTTTTTACCTTGGAAGCGAATGTGGGGTCGGCGTCTTCCAGTACATGTTTTGCCAGTTCCGGCAGGTTACTGCGCAGGTGAGCCAGCCTGCCCGGCACGATATGGTCGGTAGAAATACTGTCGCCGAACTTAAAAGCCCTTCCCTTAAGCACCTATAAGACCTCCCTGGGATCGGTAATTTCGCCGCTAATTGCCGCAGCCGCTGCCGTAGCCGGGCTTCCCAGATAGATAAAGGCATCGGGATTACCCATCCGCCCTTTGAAGTTGCGGTTTGCCGTGGAAAGGCAGGCTTCGCCTTCACCAAGCACTCCCTGATGCAAACCGAGGCAAGCAGCGCAGCCGGGCGGTAATATGACGGCTCCAACCTCAATAAATGTCTGTATATAACCGGCTGCTATCGCCTGAAGCAATACTTCTTTTGATGCCGGTGCGATTATCACCCTTGTTTCAGGGTGCCTTTTCTTCCCTTCCAGAATAGTTGCCGCCACCGCCAGGTCTTCCAGTCTTCCATTGGTGCAGGTGCCGATAAAAACCTGTTGAATCCTGGTCCCCTTTAGTTCTTTAGCCAGAGCCGTGTTATCCACCGTATGCGGCTTTGACACCGTCGGCTCAATTCCGGCGGCGTCAATTTCTATTGTCTTTATATAACTGGCGTCGGTATCGGGCGAAATGGACTGGTAATAGTCACCGCGCGCCTGCTCTATAAGGTATTTATGTGTCATTTCATCAGCAGCGAAGAGCCCCACCTTGGCACCGGCTTCTATCGCCATATTGGCGATAGTCAACCGCCCGGACACGGGCATTTTTTCTATAGTTTCACCACCGAACTCCAGAGACTGGTAGGTGGCGCCATCAGCGCCGATTAATCCTATCAGGTGAAGGATTAAGTCTTTGGCATAGACTCCCTTCTGTAAATCGCCGTTAACCATCACCCTGATGCTTTCCGGCACACGTAACCATGTCTTGCCTAAAGCAAATGCGACGGCGATATCTGAAGATCCCATACCGGTGGCGAAGGCGCCCAGTCCGCCTGCAGTTACCGTATGTGAATCAGAGCCGACTATTACATCACCCGGCTTCGCCATTGATTCAGCCACTATCTGGTGACAGACACCCTCGCCGACATCAAATAGCCGGCTGCCGGTTCGCCGGGCAAAGCTGCGTAATAATATATGATCTGTAGACAGCTGGCAGTTGGGGCTGGGGGCAGCGTGATCAAGGAAGAGTACCGTCTTTCCCCCATTTGCCGATAATTCAAAACCGGCGGCTTCAAACTCTCTTACCGTCAGCGGCCCTGTGGTATCCTGGACAAAAGCCAGATCCACACTGGCAACAACAATATCTCCGGCACAGACATCAACCTGTGATTTCCGGCTCAGTATCTTTTCAGCTAATGTTTTTCCCATAATTATTTAAAGCAGTCTTCTCTGGAGATTGTCTGCGTTGGGTAGGCATCATTAAACCTTACGGCTACCTATAAAAAAGAGAAGTTGTTAGAAGACTGCAGGTTAACCGATGATAGCCAGTATATCGTCCTTTGCAACACTGTCACCATTCTTGAATTTTACAGATTTAACCGTTCCGTCAATCGTAGCCGCCACATCTATAGCCATTTTCATTGCCTCCATAACGGCTATATTATCACCGGCTTTTACTTTATCACCTACCTTGACATCAAAACGGATTATAAGTCCTGGCATAGACGCTTTAACAGGCGTACCTTCTATTTTTGCCTCAGCCGCCGGTGGCTTTGCTGTTTTTTTCTCAGCCTTAACTGATTCTTTAACCGGTCCAGCCACCGCCATCTTCCCCGCCATTATGTCTGCCTTGGCTTTGGCTAAAAGTTCGTCTTCCCTCTTTATATCCTCCATTGTTTTTGCTTTTGTTTCCGGCGGTGGCGTCTCCAGCCCATACTTCCACCTGAGGAAACGCATACCCGTGGTCGGGTAAAGGGCATAGATAAGCACATCACCGATGTCTTTTGCAATATCTTTGGTGGCTTCAATGGCAATGTCCATTTCCGGTTCAAGCACATCGCCCGGCCGCTTGGTAATGGGCGTCTCTCCCCGCTCATAGCCTTTAAGCACTAACTTCTGGATTTCAGGATCAACCGGAACCGGTGGTCTGCCATAAAGCCCATAGAAATAATCCTTAACTTGGGTAGATATTATCTTGTAACGGCCAAATAGAACATTCTGCACCGCCTGGATGCCTACAATCTGGCTGGTAGGCGTAACCAGCGGTGGATAACCAAGCTCCTTTCTTACCTTCGGCAGTTCGGCGTAAACCTCGTCTATCCTATCAAGGGCGTCCGCCTCTTTTAACTGGGCGATAAGATTGGAAATCATTCCCCCCGGCACCTGATGCTTAAGCACCCCGGTATCAATGACCGCCATACGTGTCGTCGCCAGAAAATCCCTGTATTTGGGGGCTATAGTTTCAAAGTATTGCCCCAGTTTAAAAAGCTGATTCAAGTCTAATTCGGTGTCTCTGGGCGTACCCTGAAGAGCGACAACGATGGGCTCTATAGCCGGATGCGATGTCCGCAGGGCAAAGGGAGCCAGGCAGGTATCAATAATATCTACTCCGGCTTCAATAGCTTTTAGAAAACTCATGGATGCCATGCCGCTTGTATAATGGCTATGTAAATTTATAGGTATTTTTAATTCTTTTTTGAGTGCCTTGACCAGGGTATAGGCGTCATCTGGAGATATTAACCCGGCCATATCCTTTATGCACAGGCTATCAGCGCCCATATCCTGAAAGGTTGTCGCTTTTTCCAGATAATAATCAAGGTTGAAAACCAATCCGCCCATTTTATTCTCGGTAAGCGAATAGGATATTGTTAGCTGAACATGTTTACCGGCTTCTTTTATCGCCTTAACCGCCGTCTGGTAGTTGCGCCCGTCATTCAGGGCATCGAAAACCCTGAAGATATCAATACCGGTTTCGGCAGCATGCTTGACAAAGGCTTCAACCACATCATCAGCATAGTTACGGTAGCCTACCAGGTTCTGCCCCCGCAACAGCATCTGCAGCGGTGTGTCCGGTGCCAGCTTTTTCAGGGTGCGCAGTCTTTCCCACGGGTCTTCATTTAAAAATCTAGTGGGTACATCAAAGGTGGCGCCACCCCAGACTTCCATAGAATAGAAGCCAGCCTTATTCATCTCGGCTGCGATAGGCACCATATCCTCAGTTCTCATCCGGGTTGCCAGCAGAGACTGGTGCCCGTCACGTAGTGTAAGATCTGTAATTTTTACTGGATTTTTTCCCATAATAATCCTTCCTTTATAGAGGAATTATCCGTACAGGACAGAATTTATTTTATTAACACCTATTCCGTAATAGGGTTTGCAATTAATCACCAATAACGACCAGGACGTCACCCCTGGCAACGCTGTCGCCATCCTTAAAGTTTATAGATTTAACCGTACCATCAGCCGGTGAGGGCAGGTCTATTTCCATTTTCATCGCCTCCATAACGGCAATTTTATCGCCATCCTTCACTTTGTCTCCTACTTTGACATTAAAACGGATGATAAGTCCGGGCATTGGTATTGTCAGTGGCGTTCCTTTATTTCCAGGCTCGCTTTCGTTTTCCGCCATCGTTATCCTTTCCCCTTGCTTTTATTTACAACGGAATATTGCCGTGTTTTCGCTGCGGGTTCGTATCAACCTTGTTTTCCAGTATTTCAAGCGCCCTTATCAGCTTGGGGCGTGTTTCTGCCGGGTCGATAATATCATCAATATAACCACGTGCGGCAGCGAAATAAGGATTGCTGAACTTATCTTCATATTCGCTTACCAGTTGCTGCCTTGTTTCCTCCGGATCATCTGATGCGGCAATAGCTTTCCTTGAAATTATATTAACCGCTCCCTCCGCCCCCATAACGGCAATTTCCGCCCCGGGCCAGGCAAAGTTTATATCACCCCGCAGGTGTTTTGAGCTCATAACGATATAGGCGCCACCATAAGCCTTACGTGTGATAACGGTAATCTTGGGCACCGTTGCTTCGGCATAGGCATATATGAGCTTGGCGCCATGTCTTATAATACCGCCGTGTTCTTGAGCAGAACCGGGCATAAAGCCGGGGACATCTACCAGGCTGACCAGCGGGATATTGAAAGCATCGCAGAAGCGGACGAATCTTGCCGCTTTATCCGAAGAATCAATATCAATAACTCCGGCCATAAAGGACGGTTGCTGGGCGACAATGCCTACTGATCTGCCATCCATACGTCCAAAGCCGACAATTATACTCTTAGCGAATTCTTTGTGTACCTCCATAAAATCACCATCATCAACGATGCTGGTGATCAACCTTTTCATATCATAAGCCCTTTTGGGGTCATCCGGAACCAGTTTACGCAGGCTGTTATCGGTTCGCTGCGGGTCATCTTTGGTTTTTATTGACTGAGTTTTTTCCTTCCAGCTCTGCGGGAAAAAACCGAGTAATCGGCGTACTTCCGCAAAGCATTCCTCTTCACTATCGTTAACGAAATGAGCAACGCCGCTCTTGCTAGCATGGACTTCAGCTCCCCCCAGTTCCTGATGGGTTAACTTCTCATGGGTAACCGCTTTTACTACATCCGGCCCGGTAATATACATCTGGCTGATGCCCTTAACCATGAAAATATAATCTGTTATCGCCGGGCAGTAAACGGCACCGCCTGCGCTGGGGCCTGCTATAACCGAAATCTGCGGCACGACACCTGAGCACAGCGTATTATGCAGCAGCATATCACCGACAGCGTACAGACTCCATACACCTTCCTGAATACGTGCCCCACCGGAGTCAAATATGGCAATCACAGGAGCAAGATTATCAAGAGCCATCTCCATAATCTGCTGCACCTTCTGGCCGACTACCTCGGATATTGAACCGCCGAGAACGGTAAAATCCTGGGAAAAGACGAAAACCAGGCGGCCATTTATTTTACCGCTGCCGGTAACCACAGCATCTCCCGAAAACTTTTTATCATCCAGCCCGAAATCATTAGACCTGTGGGTAATAAGTGTGCCCAGCTCTTCAAAGCTGCCCGGGTCAAGAAGAAGGGCAATCCTCTCCCTGGCAGTTAGCTTGCCCATGGCTTTTTGCTGCTCAATACGTTTTGCGCCGCCGCCGGCTTGAGCCTGTTTTTTGAGGCTTTTTAAATTTTTCAGCTTTGCTTCCGCTGTATTGTGTCCTGTCATCATTCTTTCTCTGTATTTTCTTTAGTATGGAATAAAATGGGGTTTGCACGATGGGTTGATATCTGCAATATAATAGCATACCGCCCTGTACAGTGCAACCAACTTGAATACAACAAATGAATATACTATAATTTAAAGTTCTTT
>DAOVXW010000056.1 GCA_030635945.1 Dehalococcoidia bacterium | reverse complement strand
TTGACTCCGGTGGCTTCGTCGCCGCTAACCTTTAGTTTATCCAGAACTTTAAGAGAATTGAGAAGGCTGATGCCGCCGCCCGGCAGAATGCCCTCTTCCACGGCTGCCCGGGTTGCCGATAATGCATCTTCAACACGGTGCTTTTTCTCTTTCATTTCGGTTTCGGTGGCGGCGCCTACTTTTATAACAGCCACACCGCCGGCCAGGCGAGCCATCCTCTCTTGCAGTTTCTCGCGATCAAAGTCGGAATCGGTTTCCTCTGTCTGGGCTTTAATCTGCTTGATTCTATCCTGAATGTCTTTCGGCAAGCCTTTACCTTCAATAATGGTGGTTTTGTCTTTGGTGGAAACCAGACGACGGGCACGCCCCAGATCCTCCGCATTAACGGAGTCCAGCTTGCGGCCTACCTCTTCGGAAATTAACGTCGCACCGGTGAGAATGGCTATATCCTGCAGCATCGCTTTTCTGCGATCGCCGAAGCCGGGGGCTTTAACGGCGACTATGTTCATCGTCCCCCGCAATTTATTGACTACCAGTGTAGCCAGAGCTTCACCTTCCATATCCTCGGTGATAATAAGCAGGTTCTTTGTTACCTGAAGTATCCTTTCCAGTGAGGGTAAAATCTCGGAAATAGCCGATATCTTTTTATCGGTTATAAGAATATGGGGCTCATCTATCACTGCTTCCATGCGGGCGGTATCGGTTACGAAATAGGGGCTGATATAACCACGGTCAAACTGCATGCCCTCAACATATTCTATTTCGTATTTTGTGCCTTTTGATTCTTCAATGGTGATGACGCCGTCCTTACCCACTTTCTCCATGACATCGGATATCAGATCGCCGATCTCAGCGTCCTTGGCGGTTATGGTTGCCACCTGAACAATCTGCTCCTTACCCTTTACCGGAGTAGATACCCTGGTCAGCTCATCAAGAATGGCACTGGTTGCTTTCTCAATGCCCTTCTTCAGGTCGAGTGGTTCGGCGCCGGCGGCTATATTCTTGAAACCTTCATTTATGATAGCCGCTGCCAGAATGGTCGATGTCGTTGTGCCGTCACCGCAGGCGTCGTTTGTTTTACTGGCGGCTTCCTTAACCAACTGGACACCCATGTTCTCAAAGGGATCGGGTAATGAAATTTCCTTGGCAATATTTACCCCATCATCGATTACCGTTGGTGCGCCCCATTGTTTGTCAAGGGCTACCGGGTGACCCTTGGGACCCAGGGTGACTTTTACCGCGTTAGCCAGGACATCAATACCTTTTTTTAGCGCATGCCTGGCTTCATCTCCAAAAATAATTTGTTTTGCCATTATTTTCCTCCTTAATAAATTAAATCCTGCTTGCTATTTCTTCTTTGCCAGAATATTACTTTCATTCAGAATGATCAGCTCTTCATCATCAACCTTGATTTCGGTACCACCGTACTTGGTATAGACTATTCTGTCACCCACTTTAATGTCCATAGGTATCCTCTTCCCGTCGTCGGAAAGCCTGCCCGGTCCGGCAGCTAAAACATCTCCCTCTACAGGTCTCTCCTTGATTGTATCGGGCAGAACGATGCCACCTTTTGTTATCTCCTCCCGCTCAATGGGCCTGATAACTACACGGTCAGCCAAAGGTTGTATATTGATCGCCATCTTATCCTCCTTTTTTATTTTTAAATATCAAGCAAACCAATTATTAGCAGTCTCGCCGTGAGACTGCTAACTTAAATATAATAGCGTATTTTAGCTTTTACCGCAACTGGAGAAATACTAACACAGGATAGGTAAGCGTTATTGAAAACCATATAATACGTATAATATCCCTGAATCTCTAAAAAACGCCTCCATAGGCTATTATACCATGTCTTATGAATAGAAAATTGATATATTTTATTGGCCTAAAAGTCTAACTTAGTTTGAGGCCGGGGATTACATCCATATTCAGCCCGTTTATTTTATCTGCCTGGAAGTGGAAAAAACCACAGGCAGCAACCATGGCGGCATTATCGGTGCATAATATTGGTTCGGGTATCAGCACCGGTATCGGCGAATCCTTCACCAGCCGTTGCCGCAATCCCCTGTTAGCGGCTACGCCACCCGAGAGAAGAATTTGTTTGACGCAGTGCTGTCTGGCGGCGGCTATAGTTTTGGGCACAAGAACATCCACTATTGCCTGCTGGAAGCTGGCGGCAGCATCGGCTGTATTGTTTATTTTGCCGTTTTCTACCAGTCTGAATAATGCCGTTTTCAGACCGCTGAAACTAAAATCACAGGTTCCCTTCAACAGGGCGCGGGGCAGGTTGATAGAAGCGGTGCCTTTTACGGCTTCCCGGTCAATGGCCGGACCGCCGGGGTAGCCCAGCCCGAGAATACGGGCGGCTTTATCAAAAGCCTCGCCGGCGGCGTCATCTCTTGTCCTGCCCAGTATTGTATAATCCCCATGATCTCGCATAAGCACCAGATCGCTATGCCCGCCGGATACGATAAGGCACAGCAGCGGGAAAGCAGGTTTCTGGCTGGAAAGCCAGTTAGCATAGATATGGGCTTCGAGGTGGTTAATGCTGGTAAGGGGCAGTTCTTTGACAGTGGCAATTGCCTTGGCGACGCTTGTGCCCACAAGCAACGAGCCGGCCAGGCCGGGACCATTGGTAACGGCGATGCCGTCTAATCCATGCCAGCCGATGTGCGCTTCGTTCATTGTTTTGGAAATGACGGGGATAATGGATAGTATGTGCTGCCTTGAGGCTACCTCGGGCACGATACCACCATAGCGGGCATGAAGCTCAACCTGGGACGAAATCTCGCTGGATAAAATCTTGACGCCATCCTCGACTACGGCGGCGGCCGTTTCATCGCAGGAGGTCTCGATACCCAGTATTTTCATACTGTTAAATTATAACACAGGTGTATTATTTTTTAGAGCTTGTTTACTTTGACACACCTATTAGCCAATGCTATGATTGACTACGAGGCGGTTTATAGCTGTCTTACACGATGAAGGTAAGAGTAAAAGAGAGGTGAGATGGTATGTCTATTGAAGCACTGTATATAGTGTTTCTTTTTATTTGTATTGTTCTGTCAGCCTTCTTTTCCAGTTCGGAAACGGCCTTTATTTCACTGGAAAGATTTCGTGTCCGGCATATGGTTGAAACCAAGGTTAAGGGGGCAAAGCGGGTAGCTAAAATGCTGGAGCGCCCGGACCGGTTTCTGTCCACCATCCTGCTGGGCAATAACCTTGTAAATACAGCCGCCACCGCCATGGCTACTATCCTGGCTATATCTATCTGGGAAGATCAGGGGGTAATCATAGCTACCCTTGGTATGACGGTCGTACTGTTGATATTTGCCGAGACGATGCCCAAGACCTTCGCCAACCGCCATGCTGAGAGATTATCTCTGCTATTTGCGCGACCTATCGAAATATTATCCTGGCTTTTCTCCCCGGTGGTTATCGTTTTAAGCTGGCTTGCCTCCGGGTTTACCAGGCTGATCGGCGGGACACCGGTGCCGCGGTCAATTATCAGCGATGAAGAAATACGCTCCATGATAACGGTGGGGCACAAAGAGGGCACGATGGAGGAGGCTGAAGCCGATATGCTGCATGCCGTTTTTGAGTTCGGTGATAATCCGGTCAGCGAGGTGCTGGTACCGCGGCCTGAGGTTGTCGGCATCGAAAAGGGTGAGACACTGACCGAGTTTCTGAAAACATATTCAGAGTCTCCTATTTCACGTTTTCCGGTGTATGAGGAGAATATGGATAATGTCGTCGGCATTCTGTCAATAAAAGACGTATTGATGGCTCTGGCAAGGGGGTCGATAACAAAAGAAACCTCCATTGATGAACTTATCCGCCCGGCGTACTTCACCCCGGAGACTAAGCGTATCAGTGAACTTTTTACCGAAATGCGTGACAAGAATTACCGCATGGCGATTGTCGTTGACGAATACGGCGGTACCGCCGGCATTGTCAGCCTCAGCCGCCTGATGGAAGAAATAGTCGGCCCGGTGGGCGATGAACTTGCCGAAGCCGAGAAAGAATACGAATCGATAAACGAATATACATTTCAGATTGACGGCGGAATGCGTATCGAAGAAGCCAATGAGGAACTGGGCCTGGAATTGCCAGAGGGTGATTATGAGACAGTTGCTGGTTTTATTCTCCATCTTATGGGACATATCCCGAAACAGGGGAAGCAGTTAATGTACAAAGGTTTGAAGATTGTAATCACCAAGATGAAGGGGCATAAAATAGAGGAAATACTACTGACCAAGGAAAAGAAAAAGAAGGATGCATCGGCTTCGGATTAGATTTAGGCGGGGGGTGGAGGTAAGGTTTATCTCCCATCTGGATATCATAAAGCTGTGGTACAGGGCTTTTCGCCGTGCCGGCATAGATTTGGCTTATTCCGAAGGTTTTAATCCCCACCCGAAAATATCGGTGGCGGCACCGCTGGCGCTGGGTATAACCAGCGAAGCCGATCTGATGGATATATATACGACAGGTTTCATATCGCCGCATTCGTTTACTACCTGTGTCAGCCGGCAGTTACCGCCGGGTATGGAGATAGTCCAGGTATATAATATCGCTACCGTTTTACCTTCGTTACAGGCACAGGTGCGCTATGCGGAATATACGGTTGAAGTTGGGGTGGAAAAAGGGACCGGGGATATTAAGGAAGCGCTTACCTCTCTGCTGGCAAGTGAAGAACTGCCATGGCAGCACCAGCGGGATACAGGCCCCCGAAAATATGACCTTAGAGCATTGATCGATGACCTGTGGCTGGTTGGTCGGCACGATAATAATAGCAATATCGGTATGCGGTTGCGCTGTGATAGCCACGGTTCGGGCAGGCCAGAGCAGGTTGCAAAAGCTTTAGGCTTTGACCGGCCGATATCCATTCACCGCACTCGATTAGTACTGGAGACGAGCTGATTTTATATGGTTGATTCAGATGATAAAAGCCTGCCGCAACCAGTTCTGGATTCGAAAAGGCAGCAGCAGGCAAAGGAATATGCCCGTTCCGGGCGCTACCTGTCATTTACTGAAATGATAGCAATCGGCATTCTTCTGGTTTTGTTTGTGTTCGGCGGTTTTTCAGAAAGGCTTACCGGCTATTTCAATCTGCCGCTGATTCCGGCGGCTATCCTTTACTTTTTAACTCTTGTTG
>DAOVXW010000097.1 GCA_030635945.1 Dehalococcoidia bacterium | reverse complement strand
TGGACATCTCCTAAAATCCTTACATCAATGCCTGAATCACCGAAGTTCTGCACCCTCAGCACCTGGGGTGGGGTTTTAATGAGATCTTTGAAATACTCGTCCTCTGCCAGTTCGTTGCCAATCCTGTTTATCACCGCAAAGACCTTGTCCATATCCTCGTTGTAACCTACAGAAATATCCAGATTAACCCTTGCCCAGTCCCTCGTATAGTTGCTAGCGGTGGTAATCTGACCGTTAGGTATGTTGTGGACGATACCATCGAGATCACGCAACACAGTCCGCCTGAGATTAACCTCTTCCACTAGGCCGGCAATGCCGGCAATTTTTACCACGTCTCCCTTGTTGAACTGGTCCTCCAGCAGGATAAACGCCCCACTGACGAAGTCCTTGACCAGACTCTGGGCACCGAAGCCGATGGCTATACCGGCGACACCGGCGCTGGCAAGAAGGGGGGTGATGTCAATGGTAAGTTCGGAAAGTATCATAAACAGGGCGATCAATCCGATAACGAAACCGAAAGCCCAGGTGAGCATATTGCTTAAAGTTTGCGACCTATTCTTAAACCAGGACTTTGAATGGCGCCCCTTGCCCTGGGCTTTTACGAAGCCGATAACCAGTCGGGGTATAAACAGCTTCACCAGCCGGTAGATGAAGTATGCAATGATTAAATAAGCCAGGATAACGATACCGGTTGATAGCAGCCATTCCTGTATGTCCACTGTACTGATGGCAGCGTTGGCGCCCTCGCCGGAGAGGATAATTGCCACCACTGCCGCTATCATAACCACCAGCAGGATGCCCATAAGATACAGGAAAGAGCGTATTATTATTCTGTTCCTTCTGGTGTTCTTTTGTTCCGGCTTTAATCTGGCGATTCTATCTTTGAACCTGTTCCTGATAAAGATAAGGACGGTTATTCCAATGGCGGCGGCACTTAGAAACCATATGCTGTTTACGGCAAACCAGTCCCACATATTTGGCCTCCTTAATCCCGGTTATCGGGATTATACCATAAATCAATTTCTGCAATTATACTCTTTGCTGTCGTAATTATATATTCAAGGTGGTATATTATAAGATGGTTGTTGAAGGAGGCGGCAAGTTGAGAATAATTGTTGGCAGTCTTGTCATATTGTTATTTGGTCTGGCGCTAATCATTACAGGTTGCACGCCGGGCGAAACGGGACCAGGCACCATCAATGTGGTGGTAATCAGTGATACGGTTGAAGAAGGTACGCCTGATAATCGGGCTGAAATTGAGATATCAAGTATAGAAATGACGGTATCCGAGATAAAGGTTTACAAGGGAGGAATGGTTCAGGAAGATGGAAGCGGACAGGATGAATGGGTAAACCTGTACGTAGCCAGCAGCCCTCTCGATCTTCTCCAGTATTCCGGCCAGGAGCAGTTTCTGGCTTTTGCAGACGTGGCATCCACCAGCTATGACCTGATCGTTATGGTTATAGAAAAGCTGGATGTTATCCTGAGCAGCGGCCTCACGATAACCGTAACTCCCAACGAGCCGTTTGATTTTACCGCATCGTTTGTTGTTTATGCCGAAAAAACTACAACCATAATCTTCAAATTCAATGTTGATACATCGGTTACTTATACAGATGAAAATGAGGCGATAATCAAGCCACTTGCCGGTATAACACTTAATGTCAGATATGAATATATAGAGTAATTTAGATTATTTGGTAGAGCAAATTTAAAAGTCCAGTCTCCCAAAGAGGGCTGGACTTTGGTTTTGCGGGGTGGTATAAATCTGTGTAGTGGAAACTTATTTTGCTTTTTCTGATGATTGTGGAAATTATCTAATATCTGGGGCAAGGTCGAAAAGATTTTTAGCTCGTACCCCTTATTTTTATAATTCTTGCTTTATTATAGCTGTTAAAGATTAGGCCTCTGTAAAAAAACTTTTTTGGAGCTGCGCAAAAAATATAATTTACCCGATGACGAGTTAAAATATTATTACGTTTGGATAATAAAAAACGAGCAAAAACGCGGGAACAAGATAAACGAGGACAAAGAATACTATCCTTTTAGAGATATCCCTTGGCGTAAGTTAATGTCGTTTGTTGAAGATTCTCTTGAATTGATTAAAGAGCATGATGGAAAAGCGTTATACACAGTAACAGATAACAATCTGATAGATGACTATACCCAATCAGGTATCATTAAAATGCACATCCAAGATATTATGCAGCGAGTCCAAATGTGTATGCAAGATTTGCATAGAGAAAACTCTATACTAGATTGCAAATCCCAATTGTTATTTGATACACAGGGTGAGCAGAAGGACAGGGTGAAGTTAGAAAAGTACCGTAATATAATAGAAAGTGACAGATTTATAACTGACTATAATAGAATTATAGATAATCCTGTTTTTTGGGTATCTGAGAATAGCATTTTTCTTCAAATAGCCGATTATTTTGCTGGCGTTTTCAACGGCTTTATGATTGGTTATGATGAAAGCACCAAAATTTTCTGCAATAAGGCTTATCCTATCATTAGAAAAGACGAAAATCTTAATCCGCTGGGTACGGGCATCTGTGAAGTACCGACAAGACGAGGTATAGGGGAAAAAGTAAAAGATAGATTAAGCGACTGTAACCTTCTAAATATTGGTGATGATATCAATTTTTAATCTACCGGCTCAAACTGGGCGTTTGCAGGGTATAGCCTCTTTCGTCTTCGGGGAAGATGTCCCGAAGCCGCATGGTCCTGCCGGTCTGAATAGAAGTAAAGCCGTATTTCCTGCGGATTTTATCCACCGCCTTATTGAGCCCCTCCAGTTTGGCTGCCGTTGAATCAAGCATATTTAGCTGGCTGACGGCTTCGGTGAGGTGCGATACCCCAATGCCGATAAGGCGGACCGGCTGCTTCTGTATAAACAATTCTCTTTTCATCAGCTCACGCCCGGTGGCGAATATAAACTGGTCGGCGTCGGTAGCTTGCTCTATGGTGCGGCGGCGGGTGGTGGTGCTGAAATCGGCACTGCGCAGTTTCAGGGTGATGCATTTTGCCTTCCTGTTTTTCTCCCTGAGCTTGCTGCCCACCTTTTCGCTCAGGTAGCGCAAAGCTGCTTCCAGCAGGACGATATCTCTGGTATCGATTTCAAATGTGGTCTCCCGGCTTATGGATTTTGCCTCCGGCGGCAGCTCTACCTTACTATCATCGATGCCTTTTGAATAACGGCTCAATAGTATACCGGAAGCACCGAAGTAGATTTTAAGAGTGGGGAGGGGCATTCTGGCCAGTTTGCCGATGGTATCGATGCCGAGTCCTCTTAACGTGCGTTCTGTTTTCTTGCCGATGCCTGGCATTTCACCTACCGGAAGCGGCGCCAGAAAGGAGGCATCCCTGCCGGTGGGCACCTCGAGCAAGCCGTCCGGCTTTGCCCTTTCCGAAGCAACCTTGGCTACCAGCTTGGAGCCGGCGATGCCTGCCGAGGCGTTAATACCGAGATCATCCTTTATGCGTTGCCTTATTTTCTGCGCCATTTGTTGGCTTGAGCCGTGGATGGATTCGAAGCCGGTTATATCCAGAAAGGCTTCGTCAATGCCCATCGGCTCGATAAAGGGAGAAAAATCCATCAGTATCGCCATAAATTTCAGGGCGGTGTTCATATATTTCTTGATATTACCGGGCATAAAGATAGCCTGGGGGCAGAGGCGGCTGGCGGTGGCGAGCGGCATACCAGCGTATAAACCAAACTTCCGGGCTTCATATGAGGC
>DAOVXW010000165.1 GCA_030635945.1 Dehalococcoidia bacterium | reverse complement strand
TACTAAGCCAGCTGCCGGATGACAGCAATCACCCTGCCCTGAATCTCGGCATTACCAGGCTCAACGAAGATAGGCTTCATCTGGCTGTTTGCCGGCTGGAGGCGTATTTTACCGGATTCGGCATAGAACTTCTTCAGGGTCGCCTCTCTTTCCGCTCTAAGCCACACCGCCGCCATTTCTCCGTTTTCCACGGTATTTACATTCTGCATGAGCACGATATCGCCGTCATTGATCAGGGCATCCATCATTGATGAGCCTTTTACCTTCAAGGCGTAAACGCCTTCCCTGCCGCGGATTAAATCCCGGGTAACCTCGATGGTATCGGCAGAGGCGGTGCTATCCCAGGCATCATTATCCGGCACCGGTATCGGCTCGCCGGCGGCTATTTGGCCAATGATGGGGATATACAGCTTATGACCGCTAGCGAAACGGTCCGGCAATTGGATACCGCGTGATACTTCACGGTGGCGGCGGAGATAGCCTCTCTTCTCCAGTATCTTCAGGTTGTAATCGGCAACGGAGGTTGAGCTTAAACCGCAACCGCCGACTATATCCCGGATGCTGGGTGGATAACCCTTCTCCAGCCAGAAATGGCGGATATAATCAATAATTCTTTGCTGTTTCGTCGACAGCTCTTTCTGTTTTAGCTTCATAGAGCCAGCCTTAAAGAACATCTGTTCTACTATTCTAGAACAAAGCCCTCCTGTTGTCAATATCTTTAGGGAATGAATAAACATTTAGCTGCCGATTTCCCGGCAGCCTTTGCTTAAAGTGTGATTATATTTGATGAGAGGCGATTATTCGGCTTTAGGTTCAGTTTTTAACTGGTTCAATTTTTTCATCAGCCGGGATTTACGCCGGGCGGCGTTATTGGGGTGAATAATCTTCTTCCCGGCCGCTTTATCCAGTGAACGAATGGCGGACATTACCCCGCCTTCAGCCTCTTTAGCCTGACCGGAGAAAATAAGTTCTTCCGCTTTTTTCACAAGCGTTTTGCTCTGGCTTCGGGCAGATTTATTGCGTAACTGCTTCTTCAGGTTTACCCGAACCTGCTTTTGAGCCGACGTTGTATTGGGCAAGTGGATGCCTCCTTAGTTATGGTATGTATTATACAGCAAGTCTTTCCAATTTACAAAAGAAGGGTTGTCAGGCAGTTTCTATTTCATGATGTCTGAATTATGTTGGCGGTTTTTGTTTTATGGTGGACTCATCCCCCACCCGAAAAACACTGCTAATACCCCGGATACCGCCCATCCTGGTCAGTAACCGGCTCAATTGAGCCAATCCCTTCGTCTCCAGGGTAAGATATAAGGTAGTGGTGCGGTCATCGTGTTCGATAACATTCATCCCGGCAATATTCACCTTCTCTTCGGCAACAACGGTGGATATATCGCGCACTAGCCCGACCCTGTCAAGGGCTTCTACTTGGATACTGACAGGATACTGTGAATCCGACTGCCCCCACTCCACCTTTATCAACCTCTCCTTCTCTTCTTCATTGACGACATTGTAACAATCCCGGCGGTGGACCGTTATCCCCCGGCTGCGCGTAACATAACCAACGATATCGTCACCGGGAACAGGATGGCAGCAGCCGGCCAGATTTGTCAGCAAATCACCAACACCCAGTACCTGAACGGTTGATGTCGTCGTTTTTGGCGCCGCCTTATCGGTAACCGGCCTCGGCTGCTCCTGTTGTACCGCCAGCTTCAGGGCAATATGGTGAACGCTGATGCCACCATAGCCGATAGCCGCCAGGAAGTCACCAACGCTCGTGTATTTAAATAATTCCGCCAGTTTCTCCCGGTTACTGAACTTCAAGCCCAGCTGCTTTAGCTCTTTTTCCAGCAGCTCCCGTCCGTGCTCGATATTATCCGCCCGCTCCTGTTTCTTAAACCACTGCCGTATCTTTTCCCTTGCATGGGAGGTCTTTATATAACCCAGATGGGGGTTCAGCCAGTCCCGTGTGGGACCCTTGTCCCGCTTGGTGGCCATAATTTCAACGACATCGCCGTTGTGCAACTGATAATCAAGGGGCACCATCCTGCCATTCACCTTGGCGCCGATACAGCGGTGCCCTAATTCGGTATGTATGCGATAGGCAAAATCAAGAGGGGTCGAGCCTTTCGGTAAATCTTTTATTTCACCCTTGGGGCTGAATACGAAGACCTGGTCAATGAAAATATCGGTCTTGACCGATTCCAGAAACTCCTCGGCGCCGCTGAGTTCCCGGTGCCAGTCAATCAGCTGCCGCAGCCAGCCTACCCTCTCTTCAAACTGTATGCCTTCTTTGCCACCCTCTTTATAGCGCCAGTGGGCGGCTACGCCGTACTCGGCAATATGGTGCATATCTCGTGTGCGAATCTGAGCCTCCAGTGGGGTTGTCTCCAGGCACATAACTGCGGTATGCAACGCCTGGTAGCCATTCGGCTTGGGATTGGCAATATAGTCATCAAAAGCACCGGGGAGCGGATGCCACAGGCTGTGAACGATACCGACCGCGTTATAACAATCCGGTATCGTATCAACCAGTACCCGCAGGGCGAGAAGGTCGTAGATGTCATCGAAATGCTTGCCCTGCGCCGCATACCTTTCCATTTTCTGGTGGATGCTGTACAGGTGTTTGGGCCTGCCTGATATCTCGGCTTTCAGTTTTACCTTATCAAATTCTTTTTTCAGTATGTCT
>DAOVXW010000167.1 GCA_030635945.1 Dehalococcoidia bacterium | reverse complement strand
GGGTCCTCCAAAAAGACCAGGCTGGCACACCTTGTTCGGCATCGTCACAGTTTCAGGTATAGATATTCGAAATATTGAGATAGATGGGACTCAAATAGTCGATCTGGCACCAACTATTCTCCATCTGATGGATTTGCCGATACCAGAAGAGATGGATGGCAGAGTTTTACAGGAGATTTTTGCTGAAGATAGTGAAGCCTACAAGAGACCAATCAGATATCAGCGTACTAGTGAAAGAGAGAAGATTAGAGCCAAAATATTGAAGCTGAAAATGCAGCGACCGCTGTAAATTCAGTAAAGCATAAACAAAGGAGCAAGGGATAAAAGAATCGGCAATTAATGAAAAGAGAGGAAACCGGCGAGCCACAGCGAATAAAACAGACTGAAAGCTCGCATCAGTATAAAGGCGATAACGGCACCCAGCAGGCCGTAATTTATTACCAGCACAGTCGCCAGAATAATCCCCACCACCGAGCTTGATATTTGCAGCTTGTAGAGGTCTTTAATTCTTCTCTGGGAAGGAAACAGAGCCTTGTTTATGATTTGCACCGGTGCCGAGATAACGACGGAAACAATTAATAGTTGAGCGTACAGCACCGACGCGGCGTATTTCTGAGAATACAGGAAAGGAATAACATAAGGGCACAGGGCGATTAGTATGCCGCCAATAACGGCAAAGCCGGCAATTACCAGAAGCCACCTTTTTCTCACTTCGGAGTAAGCCTCTTTCTTGTCCATCTGCGAGAGCTTGGGGAAGATCAGAGAAGCAATTATGGAACGTAACGGGCTCAGTATCTCGGAAAAGGCGAGGGCGATAGAATATATGGCCAGGTCAGTGAAACTGAGAAGCAGGGCGATGATAATCTTATCATAGTGGCCCCTTATCGAAGCTGGAATCTGTGCGATAGTCATGTGGTTTCCGAAAGTAATGGCGCCGGGGTCGCTCTTCTGGCTGGTTACCTCGCGTGATGCAACCCTGAAAAAGTAGCCTCTCAGCACCGAGAAAGATAGCAGGTAAGCAACGACGATTACGGTTAAGTTCCTCGAAAAATATATAACCAGGACCGTTACCAGTATCGCCGCAACTTGCGTAATAATTTGATATTTGGCCAGTCTATCAAACTGCTTTTTCCCGGTTATATACGCCATATAGCTAGCGAAGTTCTGGTAGAACGGTAGGAAAAGGGCTGCCACCAACAAACCACTCCCAAGTTCAGTATTGTCAGCGAGCAGGTAATAGAGGCCAACCCCAGCTAGTATCAGACTTCCCAGCAGCGACCACTTGAACCTCTGCTTGGTGCCATCAATCAGGACTCGGTCATGGCCAGTGGCCACTGCCTGGGTAATGGCCGTATTCATGCCGGGCAGCGTCAGTATGGCGCAAATGCCGATGATGGATAATATATAATTCCACTGTCCGTATGTCCCCTGACTGACAAGGCGCGCGAACGTGACGGAAAGCAGAAGCCCGCAGGCCATAATCACGCCACGTGCCGTAATGAGATAAAAAGAATTTCTGATGTAGTAGTCTAGGTCCAGTTGAATGAAATTTCCGATGCGGCTGATATATCTACCGATCATTGGTATAGCACCCAATGCCTTTGTGCATTTCTTTATCGATACTAAAATAAATGTTTTCTTTATTTAGCGGCCTAATTTAGCTGGTTTTTAAACCACTCGATTGTTGTTCGGAGTCCTTCATCGAGTGTAACTTGGGGTTGCCAGCCCAGTAAGCTTTTGGCTCTGGTGATATCCGGCCGCCTTGTCTTGGGGTCGTCCTGCGGTAACGGTTTAAAGGTAATTGCGCTCTTGCTGCCAGTGATGCCAATGATTTTTTCGGCTAGCTCCCTGATGGTTATCTCATGCGGGTTGCCCAGATTTACCGGTTCATTTACTTCAGCAAGCATTAGCCGGTAGATTGCCTGGATTAAATCCGACACATAGCAGAAGCTGCGTGTCTGAGAGCCATCACCGAACACGGTCAGAGGCTCGTCGTTTAAAGCCTGGGTGATAAAATTAGGGATTACCCGGCCATCATCCTTTCTCATCCTGGGGCCATAGGTATTAAATATCCTGGCAATTCTGGTATCAATGCCATGCTGACGGTGGTATGCCATGGTCAGGGCTTCGGCAAACCTCTTCGCTTCATCATATACCCCCCGGGGACCTATCTGGTTTACGTTTCCCCAGTAGTCTTCCTGCTGCGGGTTTATGAGCGCATCGCCGTATACCTCCGAGCTGGAAGCAAGCAGGAATTTTGTCTTTTTGGCTTTGGCTAACCCCAGTGCGTTGAGCGTGCCCACCCCGCCTGCCTTTAATATCTGTATGGGGAAGCGGGCAAAGTCGGCGGGGCTGGCCGGGCTGGCGAAGTGGAGTATGTAATCAACGCTATCTGGAAGGTCAATGTACTTCGTGATGTCATATTCGATAAATTTAAAATTCTCATTATCGGTTATATTCTCGATGTTTCTTACCTTCCCGGTAATAAGGTTGTCCAGACAGGTTACCTGATGCCCCTGGGCAAGCAAGAATTCGGCCAGGTGTGAACCGACAAAACCGGCTCCGCCCGTGATTGCAATCTTCATCGCCCAAATCCCCGGTAGATAAATCCCAGCCTGCTCATTTCATCGGGTTCAAAGAGGTTTCTTCCGTCAATGATGATGGGCTGCCGCAACAACAACCTG
>DAOVXW010000083.1 GCA_030635945.1 Dehalococcoidia bacterium | reverse complement strand
TATGCCATGCTGAATCTGTCCCGCATTGACCTGGCGCTTAAAAAATCACCGGTGGTTATTGATGGGCTTTACTCCTGGGAGGAATACTCTTTTCTTGGCAATTACTATAGAAACAGGTTTTGCGTGGTGGCTGTCTGGTCATCTCCGAAAACAAGGTACGCCCGTCTGGCAAACAGGGGGAAGCGTCCGTTAACTGCAGAGGAAGCCGCCAGCCGGGATGAAGCGGAAATAGAGAAACTAAACAAGGGCGGACCTATCGCTATGGCGGACTTCACCATATCAAACGAAGCTACACTTAAAGACCTTAAGCGGGAGGTCAAAAAGGCGATAACCGTTTTACGGAGGCAGGATTGAAAAGACCGGATGTGGATGAATATTTTCTGAAGGTGGCCGCCGTGGTCGCCGAGCGCTCAACCTGCTGCCGTCACCATGTTGGGGCGGTAGCGGTAAGGGATAAGCATATTCTGGCTACCGGTTATAACGGCGCCCCCGCCGGTTTCAAGGACTGCCTGGAGCTGGGCTGTCTGCGCAATGAGCTTGGAATACCATCCGGTGAAAGGCACGAAATCTGCCGCGCCATACACGCCGAGCAGAACGTCGTCATTCAGGCAGCTCTGCATGGTGGCAACCTTGAAGGAAGCACCATATACGCTACCCACACGCCGTGTGTCCTGTGTGCCAAAATACTGACCAATGCCAGGATAAAGCGCTATGTCAGCTTCGGTATATACAACGATAATGCCTTCAATAAGCTTTTCAAAGAAGCCGGCATAGAAGTTGACATAAAAGATAAACCTACTCCCCGTATAAAATATCTGGATTAATATTTGACACCTTCCTGTTTATGGTATAATTATAGAAGCGATACAGGTAAAATAGGTTATGTCCATACCACAGGCTAAAGTAATAGTTAATCCGGTCGCTGGTGCCAGTGCCACCTACCGCAAGTGGCCCAAAATCAAAAGTTTACTGCGCCATATAGGCTTACCTTTTGAATTTCAGTATACCGAGGGTGTCGGCCATGCTATAGAGTTGGCGCGAGAAGCCGCCAATAACGGCTGCCAGTTCCTGGTTGCTGTCGGCGGTGACGGTACGGTACACGAGGTAGCCAACGGCATACTCCTGTCAAATGAATTAAACGAAACATCCATCGGCATTATCAGCACTGGTACCGGTGGTGATTTCATCCGTTCGGCAGGTATTGATAAGGACTATATAAAAGCCTGCTCCTCGCTTACCAGCGCGAAGCGGCGGCTGATTGATGTTGGCGTTGTCGAATATCATAAAGACGGGCAGAGCCACAAGCGATTTTTCGTAAACTCCTCCGGCGTCGGCTTTGATGCCGGCGTAGCCGAGACCTCAAACCGCCTGCCCAAGTTTCTGGGCGGTACGATACCTTATGTCATAGGTTTGCTCAAATCACTGGCGGGTTACACGAACAAAACGGTTACCATAAGTATAGGTGATAAAACTGAGTCCAAGCGTATTCTAAGCGTGGTAGTGGCTAACGGTTGCTACTTCGGCGGCGGTATGCGCGTAGCGCCGCTGGCTGATATTGATGACGGTCTGCTGGATGTTATATCTATCGGTGATATGGGCAAGATTGAATTGCTTAAAGCGTTCCCCACTATATATAAAGGCACCCACATAAATCACCCCAAGGTGGAAATGGAAAAAACGACCCGGGTTGAAATAGAATCCGCTGAAAAGTTCCTGGTACATGCCGATGGCGAGTTCCTGGGCGAAGGCCCTGCATCCTTCAGGTTGATACCCTCTGCACTGAGTATTGCCGTATAGGTTTTAGCCTATATTCTCGTTCTGATAGGTTCCTTTGTAACCCTCTGTCTGGTTTTGCAGCCGAAAAAAAACTAGCTGAATGATCCTGGCGTTCCTTTGCAGTTGAAATCCCTGGGGATTATATACAACAAGCAGAGATTGGGAACGCCCTGAATAACCGGCATCCCAGACGGCGGTATTAACCGTGACGCCGCAACGAAGAAGGCTTGACCTGGGTGTAGCCAGCGCCATTATATTCTCCGGCAGGTGGACAACCTCATTAAAGGTAACGCTATAGATACCCGGTGCCAGGTGGATAAAACCCAAACCGTCAAAAATAAGGGGAGATAAATCTGACACAATCCGCTGGCTGTTACTGGTGGTTATTTTACCGGGGGACTGAAAAAGAGCAATATCGCGCAGGGTAAGGTCAACACCATTGGGCTGTAACTGCTCGTCAGGGGATATTAAGCCCTCAACCAGTGGCGGTTTTTGCTCCAGCAGTTTTTCTATATCCTGCTTTGATAGGACGGTAGTCAAAGTAAAATAACAGTATCATAGTTAGCGGGCGACAGGCAAGAAAAGCTTTAGGATTATACTGTGAACGGCTTTATTTCTTATCCTTGGAGCTGGAGATGAGCTTTGATATTTCCTCATGGTTGTTGCAGAAGTTATTGTGTTCAGGAATTCCCTTTCTTCGGCTGCTGTTATCTGTAAGTCAATACATTTGAAAAGAAAGTTTTGTATTTTAATATTATTATCAATTTAACTGCTGGTCTCCTGTAAATAATGATTGCAGAGATATGTATAAGCAGTTTTAGTATCCTTAAAACTTGCAGATTAGTCTTGTTGGTATTATCATTTGTCTTTAAATGGTAATTAAAGATCATAATAACCGGAAGCAGTTATAACCGTGGAAAGAATAGCCAATTTTGTATATGACAGGTCAAAGCTGATCATTGTCATCGTAGTCATCATAAACATTACTGCCCTGGCTTCCTTCTTTCGTTTCAACCTTAATACCGATTTCCTCGGCTTCTTCACCGAGGGGAATCCCCGGACGGAAGAATATAACCAGCTAACCCAGAAGTATCAGACCGGCGAAGCCATCTCGGTTCTTGTTGAGCACGAAGATTCCCTGTTGAACAAAGAAAATCTAAAGGCAGTTTTCAGGCTTAAGCAGGAGATTGAAGCAATTGATGATATTTCGTTGGTACAGAGCTTTATCCCGCCGGGAATTATCATCGGTGGCAGCCCCGTTGCCGTAAATGAGGATTTCATCGAAAGCAACCACGAAGTACTGGTCGACTTCATCCAAAACAGTTATTTTCTAACCGACCAGTTTCTAGCACCTGGAAATGAAAACGGGCTTATCATCGCCAGTCTGGAAGTGGATGCCGCGGCGAGTGAGGTTATAGAATCGCTGGAGGAGATTATCCAGGACCAGGGAAAGCTGACCCTTTCCCTGGCTGGTAACGAGGTTATAAAAGACACCCTCTGGAGCTACCTGATGAGGGTACTATTTTTCCTGCCGCCCAGTGCCGCATTAATGATATTGCTTGTATTCTATGCCTTGCTACGTAAACTCAGGTTTGCCCTTCTGGCATTGATACCTGCCGGCTTTGCCGCTCTGTGGACATTAGGTACCATATTCTGGAGCGGCCAGGAGCTTAATGTAGCCTCTGTCATCAGCCCGATATTCGTTATCGTGATGGGGGCTGCCGATGGCATTCATTACCTCAGTCATTTCAAAGACAACCTGGCTAAATACTCCGATCGCCGCCAGCTTACCGTAGCCACCCTGAAAATGGTTGGTATGCCCATATTTCTGACGACAATTACAACAATGGCCGGATTCGCTTCCCTGGTATGGACAGATGTAATTCCCATGAGGCATATGGGCATCTTCGTCACAATGGGTATCGGTTATGCCGGCCTGCTTTCTCTCTTCTTCCTGCCGGCGCTGCTTTCAAGAATAAAGCTGCCGGCTAAAGTATCTGAAGTTAAGGAAAGCCGTGTTAACAGGCTTGTGCTGGCGGTATCAGGACACAGAACTATAATCGTTCTTGTTTTTTTGGTTGTTATCGTTGTCTCCGCAGTCTATGTACCCAGACTTGAGGTGGTATCCAATCAGCTTATGTTTTTCAAGGAGGGTTCGCCAATCAGGCAGACCTTTGCCAGAATTGAGGAGCACTTCGGCGGCGCCATACCCCTTACCGGTGAGATTATATCCGAAGAGGGTTTGGCGGCGGTGGCTGATTACGAGTTTGCCGGCCAGGTATTTGCCATCGAACGGGAGATTGAAAGCCTTCCCGGAATAGGCAGCGCCTTCTCGGTTTTTGACCTTGTGCAGGGAATAAACAAGATGACAACCGGCCAGGATACTTATCCGCAGAACCCGGCTGTAGTTCAGGCATTGCTGG
>DAOVXW010000100.1 GCA_030635945.1 Dehalococcoidia bacterium | reverse complement strand
GGCGCTGCGATTCTCCACTGCTCTACTATGCCAAGGAAACCTGGTATATAAAGACGACGGCGGTAAAAGAAAGACTCATCGCCGGCAACGAAGAGATAAACTGGTATCCGGAACATATTAAACACGGCCGCTTTGGCGACTGGCTGCAGAATAACGTGGACTGGGCTATTTCCAGAGAAAGGTACTGGGGAACACCGCTGCCGGTATGGCAGTGCCAGTCCTGTGCTAATTATGAATGCATTGGCGGGCTGGAAGAATTGAAGAAGAAACCCGGATTCAGCGGGCTAAAAGAGCCCCTGGATCTGCACCGTCCTTATGTTGACGAACTGGTTTTTGATTGCCCCAAATGCAAGGGTAAAATGAAGCGAATTGCCGAGGTTATAGACTGCTGGTTTGATTCGGGGGCAATGCCCATAGCCCAGTGGCACTATCCGTTTGAGAACGAAACACTCCTCGACGATGGTAGGTTCCCGGCGGATTATATCTGTGAAGCCGTTGACCAGACACGCGGCTGGTTCTACAGCCTGCATGCCATATCCACCCTTTTATTTGACCGGCCCAGCTATAAAAATGTAATCTGCCTGGGGCATATACTGGATGCCAGGGGTGACAAGATGAGCAAGGCGAAAGGGAACGTGGTAGAGCCGGGTCCGATGCTTGATAAATATGGAGCAGATGCCCTGCGCTGGTATTTTCTGACCGCTGCACCACCGGGTAATGCCCGCCGTTTCTCGGAAAAGCTTATATCCGAGGTGACACGCCAGTTCCTGCTGACTCTGTGGAACGTGTATTCCTTTTTTGTAACCTATGCTAATATAGATGAATTCAATCCGGCTTCGGAAACGGGCAAGATTGAGCCATCAGTGATGGACCACTGGATTATTTCCGAGCTGAATCAAGTGATAGCCGATGTTGATACCGCACTTGAGAACTACAATCCGACAGAAGCCGGCAGGAAGATAGAGAGTTTTGTCAGCGACCTTTCTAAATGGTACGTGCGCCGCAGCCGCCGCCGCTTCTGGAAGAGCGAAAACGATTCAGATAAACTTGCTGCCTATACAACACTTTACCAGTGTCTGGTAACGTTATCCAAACTGCTGGCGCCCTTCACACCTTTCATGGCTGAAGAACTATACCGTAACCTTGTCTGCCCTGCTTTCCCCGAAGCTGCGGATAGTGTTCACCTGGCGGACTTTCCGGTAGCGGATAGAGGTAAGATAGATAAAAGGCTGTCGGCTGATACCAAGCTGGCAATAAAGCTTTCAAGTCTGGGCCGTGCGGCAAGAAGCAAAGCAGGCATAAAAGTACGCCAACCCCTGGCGATGGCCGTGGTAAGTCTGACTACGAAGAGCGAACACCAGAGTATGGAGAGAGTTAAAGCGCAGATTATAGATGAACTTAACATAAAAAATCTTAAAGCCGTTGATAACGAAAGTGAGTTAGAAAGTGCGGGATATGAAGTAAGTCTGGAAGCGGGTTATGGAGTGGCAATAGCCACCGAGATTACTCCGGAGCTGGCCGCCGAGGGACTGGCAAGGGATATTGTCCACCGCCTGCAGACAATGCGGCGTTCAGCCGGTTTTGACATTGCCGATCATATTACCACCTATTATCAGGGCGGAGAGCACATAAAGCAGGCAATGGATGCCTTCGGTGAGTATATCAGGCGGGAAACGCTATCGTGGGAGCTGGTTGATGGGATGCCGGTTGATGAAGCGTTTTCAGAGAAGTTTAAACTTATCGGAAATGAAGTAATGCTGGCGGTAACAAAGGTGGATTAGAATTTATAACTCTGGCATTTCAACAAGCGTAGCCCGGGTGGTGTTCTCGGAGTTGCCGCGCCAGTAGGTTATCTCGATTTCCTGTCCGACTTCTTGCGAGCGAATCGTTTTAACGAGTTCCTCAACCGAATTTATCTCAATATCATCAACGGCGAGGATGACATCTTCCTCTTCAAGCCCTGCCTGTTCGGCAGGAAAACCGGGAAAAACCACAGTAATTAAAAAACCACTGTCAATATTCAGATTATAAACATCAATGATAATATAATCTATGGTGATACCCCCCACACCCAGATAGGGGCGAACCACGAAACCGGTTTCAATCAGCTCATTAATAATGGGTAATGCCGTATCCATTCTTATGGCATAACCAACGCCTTCCACGGCGACATCAATCAACTTTACACTGGTAATGCCAATCACTTCTCCAGCCATATTCACCAGTGGGCCACCGCTATTACCTTCGTTTATGGCGGCATCCGTTTCAATCAGGCCATATAGTGTTTTGTCGCCAACACTTATTGTTACTTCAAGTCGGCTGATCCAACCACCCTTCATACTGATGCCCTCGCCCAGAGCATTGCCTATAGCTGCCACCGGTTGACCGACCTTCAAATTGCAACAGTCGCTGATATCGGCTGCCGGCAGGTTCTGGGCATCAATATAGACAATGGCTATGTCGGTAAGGGAGTCGCTTCTTATCGATTCGGCGGTAAAGAAACTACCGTCGTTGAGGATTACATTGATATCCGTAGCGCCTTCTATAACGTGAAAATTGGTAACGATGATGCCGTCGCTGTCTATAATCCAACCCGAACCGACGCCTATATCGGTTTCGATGACGACAACGGAAGGCCTGGCTTTTTCAACAACTTCGACAAAGCTGGGCAATGCCGGATCCGAAGATGCCCCGGGAGTAATAATCGTTGAAGTTACCGATGTCGTACTATTGGTGGCGGGCAGTGTGTTGCAGCCAGCAATGACTATGAGTGACAGAGCCACTATATTGATCAAAAAAAATAAAAAGAGTTTTGATTTCTGCATTTTCATATACAGTTCAATACTATCATAAGAATAAGATGATAACAATGATAGCAATAAGGGGCTGGGTATTATAACCCAGCCCCTTATTGCAGATGTTTTATGAGGTTTTATTAACTATTATTAAGATGGTACCTTAGGCAGGTGGGCCAAAGCCTCCTTTACTTTGTCTGCAGGGTAGGCATAGTCTTCAAGTTTGCCTGACAGATAGGCATCGTAGGCAGCCAGGTCAAAGTGTCCATGTCCGCTATGAGCCAGAAGTATGGTCTTTGCCTCTCCCGTCTCCTTGCATTTAAGGGCTTCATCAATGGTTACCCGGATGGCATGGTTGGTTTCGGGAGCGCTGATTATACCTTCGGTGCGGGCGAATTGGATACCGGCTTCAAAAGTGGCTAGTTGGGGTACTGCTTTAGCTTCAACCAACCCCAGTTTGTGCAGGTGGCAGATGATAGGCGACAAGCCGTGATAGCGCAGACCGCCGGCGTGTACCGGTGGCGGCATGAAATCATGCCCCAGGGTGAACATCTTAAGCAGCGGTGTCATACCGGCGACATCGCCGAAGTCGTAGGCATATAAACCCTTGGTAAGGGTGGGACAGCTTTCAGGCTCGACATTTATAATGCGCAAGTCTGGTTTCCTGCCTTCAATCTTATCTTTGATAAAGGGTAAGAAAATACCGGCGAAATTAGAGCCACCGCCGACACAGCCGACGATAATATCGGGATAGGCATCCGCCATCTCCATTTGTTTAATCGCTTCCTGCCCAATTACGGTCTGGTGCAGAAGAACGTGGTTGAGGACGCTGCCCAGAGCATAGTGG
>DAOVXW010000086.1 GCA_030635945.1 Dehalococcoidia bacterium | reverse complement strand
GACGGATGTAATCTGCCCGCCTTACGATATAATTGGTCCGCAGATGGAGGAAGAGCTATATCAGCGCAGTAAATATAATTTTGTTCGTATAGAGAATAACCGCCAGCAACTTCAGGATTCGGATACAGATAACAGGTATACCCGTTCGGGAGATAAGTTGAAGCAATGGCTGGAGCAGGAGGTTCTAATCACCTCCGGAACACCAGCAATCTATGTCCACGACCATTATTTTAACAGCCAGGGCAGGCAATACAAAAGGCGCGGCTTGGTTGTAAGGGTGAAGATTGAGGAATGGTATAAAAATATAATACGCCCTCACGAGGGAACGCTGGCGGGAGCCAAGAGCGACCGCATCAATCTGCTGGAGGAGATAAAAGTCAACACAAGCCCAATTATGACATTGTATGAAGACAGGGAAAAGCGCATACACTCTCTGCTGGAATCACAAAAAGCAAATAATATATTGATAAGCACAGAAGACGATAACGGTGAAAGGCATGAAGTATGGCAGATTTCCGAGCCACAGACGGTCAGCGAGATATGCGACAGTTTTGCAGATAAAGCATTGTATATCGCCGATGGCCATCACCGCTACGAGAGCGCATTGACATACCAGCGCCAGATGCTGGCCGGCTCTTCGGTAAACAGGGCGGGTGCGGCTTTTACCTATATTATGATGACGTTGGTGGACATTGACGACCCCGGACTTGTTATACTGCCGCCACATCGGCTGCTCCGCGGCTTACCGGAATTAAAACTGGCTGGCCTGGGAAAGAAACTGGAATCGTTTTTCGATATAGAATACCGGCCACTTGATGCACACGATTTGTGGCAGAGCGTTGATGAGTTATTGACTGACAAAAGCAGGGTAAAGCTGGTAATTTTTGGTATTGATAAGAAAAGCTTGTTGATACTTACGTTGCGGAATGTTGCCGCCGCCGACAGGATGATACCCTATTTTCATTCGGAGATATATAAAAAACTGGATGTCAGTATCGTTGACCATATCATATTGGAAGAGCTTCTGGGATTGAGCAGTGAGGATGAAATAAAGATTTCGTATAATTTTGACCGACTGGATGCCGTAAACGGTGTATTGAACCAGGAATACCAGCTGGCGTTTATTGTAAGCCCGGTGAAAGCGGAAACCATAAAGGAAATCGCCGACGTGGGAGACCGAATGCCACGGAAATCAACCTACTTCTATCCAAAATTGCCGTCGGGATTAATCATCAATCGACTGGTGTAGCCGCTTTTGAAATAGCCTCTTTCCTGTCTTCCGATTTAAAACCGGCTGTTATTTCAAGGAAATAGCTATGTATTCTGCTGTCGTTGCTGAGCTCCGGGTGAAATGAAAACGCCAGTATATTACCCTGGCGGGCGGCTACGATTCTACCATCCGCTAACCTACCCATAATATCTATATCAGGGCCGCTGTTTTCAATAAGGGGAGCGCGGATAAATACAGCCGCGAATGGCTCATCCCCCAGTGCTGGCATGCTGATTATAGTTTCAAAGCTATCAACCTGCCTGCCGAAAGCGTTACGCCTGACCTCTATATCCATAAGCGAAAGGGTATTCATATCAGGATTAAAAACCTTCTTTGCCAGCAACACCATACCGGCACAGGTGCCCATAACCGGCAAACCGGAATGAGCAAGCTCTTTAATCGGCTGAAACAGGTTATATTCGTGCATTAGCTTAAGCATGGTGGTGCTTTCGCCCCCGGGTATAATAAGGCCATCCAGCCCTTCAAGCTGTTCAGGCTGGCGGACCGCAACTGAATGAGCGCCGAGTTTGCTAATAATATAGGTATGTTCTATAAAATCGCCCTGAAGGGCTAAGATTCCTATTTTCATGCTTTATTTACCCCTGGTGTTGATAGAGATATAAAGATTCGGAGAAAACAGATTTAGATCTTGACGACTTTGGCAGAATTAACATCTGGCAAGGCCAGTATCTTTTTTAATTGATCATCGGAAAGCGGTTCGTCAAGAGCCATTATCATCAAAGCCTGACCCCTGGGTTTGAGACGACTGAGGTGCATATAGCTGATGTTTATATCGGCGTCTCCGGTTATTTTGCCCACGGCACCGATAAGCCCGGGGCGGTCACGATGATCGCTGAACAGAAAGTAGCCGCCGGTAGGTATGATATCAATCCAGTAGTTATTAACCTGAACAATGCGTGTTTCACCGCCAAGTACCGTGCCGGAAACGGTGGTTTTGCCTACGCTGCTGGTAACTTCAAGGGTAATAAGGTTGGCGTAATTACCAAAGGCAGCTTCCTTCTGTTCAAGTACTTTCATGCCGCGTTTAGCAGCTACCATGCTGGCATTTACTATATTGATCCTCTCCTCGGTTAAGCGGTTGAGCAAGCCTCCTAAAACAGCCGCTTTAAGGGCGTTGGTATCATAACCGGCGATATCACCCTGATAATTTATCTGGATGCTTTTCAGCTGTCCCTCGCCAAGGTAGCTGGCAAGATTACCAACCGTATTGGCTACCTTTAGAAACGGCATCAGTACGGGAAGTGCTTCGGCGGAAATCAGCGGGGCGTTAATGGCATATCTGGCAGGTTGTCCGTTGAAAACATCAATGATTTGCTTGGCAATCTCGGTGGCAGCCAGGGTTTGGGCTTCGGTTGTCGAGGCGCCGAGGTGAGGGGTAACAATAATATTATCATTTTTAAAGAGTATGCTTTCGGTGCAGGGCTCGCTGGGAAAAACATCAATAGCGGCACCGGCTATTTTCTTTTCATCAACGGCTTTTACCAGAGCCTTTTCATCTATAAGTCCGCCGCGGGCGGTATTTATAATACGCGCCACTGACTTCATCATTGATAGTTCCTTGGCCCCGATGAGGTTTTTTGTTGATTCGCTGAGAGGTATATGCAGTGTAATGAAATCGGAATCCTTGAAAAGCTGCTCAAGAGTAACAAGTTCCACCTGAAGATTAGCGGCTCGCTCGGCGGAAATAAAGGGATCATGGCCGATAAGTTTCATATCAAGACCGCGAGCGCGTATGGCTACTTCTGAGCCGACATTTCCAAGACCGATAATACCCAGCGTTTTTCCCTTGACCTCGATGCCCATAAAATCAGAGCGGCGCCACTGGCAGGATTTAAGGGATATATTGGCCTGGGGGATATTGCGTGCCAGAGCCAGCATAAGGGCGATAGAATGCTCTGCGGCTGATATTGTGTTGCCGGTGGGGGCATTAACAACAATAATGCCATGCCTGGTGGCGGCATCTATATCTATATTATCGACACCGACACCAGCGCGCCCTATTACCTGTAACTTTTTGCCGGCTTCTATGATATCGGCCGTAACCTTCGTCTGGCTGCGGACTATTATAGCCTCATAATCTATGATTATGGGTATGATCTGCTCCTGTGTCTGCTTTGTTTTTACATCTACCTGAGCATATTGGCTCAGCATATCTATGCCTTCCTGAGCAATTTTATCGGCAACTAGAACTTTCATTTAACCGCCTATCTCGAATCCGGCCTGTGGCAATACTATCATAAGTGACTTTAGAACTATGTTTATATCCTCTTCGGTTATCCAGCCAAGATGGCCGATGCGAAAGATTTTACCGGCCAGGTGCTGCTGCCCACCGCCAAGAACAGTATCGTGTTCTTCCCTCAGGATTTTAAGCATCTTCGGAACGTCAAGGCCTTCCGGGGCGGCTATAGAGGTAACGGTATTGGAGGCATATTTCTCATCGGCAAAGAGGGGCAAGCCCAGTGCTTTGATTCCGTCACGGGTCATCTGAGCGATTTTAGCCTGACGAGCTATTATATTATCAATGCCCTCGTCAATTATCATATCAAGCGCTACATCAAGCGCAAAGAAAACGGAAACAGTCGGTGTCCACGGTGTCTGCCCCTTTTCAAGGTAACTCTTGGCTTTGGCAAAGTCCCAGTAAAACCTGGGCATGGTAGCCTCTGCGTTTGCCTGCCATGCCTGCTGGCTGATGGATACCATAGCCAGACCAGGAGGAACCATCCAGCCTTTTTGAGAGCCGGTAATGACGACATCACACTGCCATTCATCTATCGG
>DAOVXW010000180.1 GCA_030635945.1 Dehalococcoidia bacterium | reverse complement strand
GCCACAGCCTCGCCGCACCGTCATCGCTATTATATCGCTGGGTGCCAGCGATTTAACTTCGCTCCCCACCTCCTCCACAACCCCAACCATCTCATGCCCCAGAACTATCCTATCACTGCCTTCTCTTATATCCTGCAGTTCGTATCTGACTATGTTCGCATCGTTGCCATCCACACCAACCTCTTTTACTTTTACCAGCACTTCGTCGTTCTGCTTTATCTCCGGTTTTTCAATTTCAAAGGGGTGGACTCCTGCTTTGCCTCTTATCATACCCATTGCCAGCATTTCAAACTCCTGATACAACTGATTATATAACGTCAAGATTATAGGTAGCACATACCCGTGTGTCAATCCCTTCGTACACCCTTGACATAGCAAATGTATTCTACCTATAATTGCCCTGTCAAAAGCCAGTAAATTCACCTTAAATCTGTCTAATGGATAAACGCATTATAGTAAGCAGCGACCATGCCGGCTTTGAGCTCAAAGAAGGCATAAAGGTATTCCTTGAAGATAATGGTTACCAGGTGGATGATGTCGGCACCGACAGCACCGATCCCGTCGATTACCCTGTTTTCACATACAAAGCAGCGGAAAAGATTTCCAGTGGAGAATACAACCGCGGCATTGTGTTCTGTGGCACCGGCCAGGGAGACGCTATAGTAGCCAACAAGCTCCCCGGCGTAAGGGCGGCATTATGCTGGGATATGTTTTCCGCCGAACTCAGCCGCTCACATAACGATTCCAACATCCTGGTGCTCGGTGGCTGGATGCTGGGTAAAAAACTGGCTCTGGAGATTGTCCGCGTCTGGCTTAATACCCCCTTTTCCGGCGGCCGCCATCGGCGCCGTCTGCAGCAGCTAAAAGATATCGAGATGAAAAGCTGTCTCCGCCGTCGTATGGTTTATGATATAAGCCTTCCCATATATCCCGGTATGATGGTATGGCCCGGTGATCCGACAGTCAGCATAGACAGCATTAATTCCATAGCCGACGGTGATTCTAGTAATGTTTCCCTTTTGCATATCGGCAGCCATACAGCCACCCACGTCGATGCCCCCATCCACTTTATAAAGAATGCTTCCGGTGTTGACAGTATCAGCCCGGATGCGCTGATGGGCCCGGCCCGCCTTATACAACTGCCGGAGGCTAAACAAATCAACCGCAGTCTTTTAGAGAATTTTAATCTTAAAGGAGTCAGCCGGTTGCTTATCGGAACGGGTAACTCTGCTCTTCTCAAGAAGGAGCAGGTCGATACCGGGTATGCTTATATTACCGAGGATGCCGCCGGTTATCTTGTAGAGCTGGGTATAAAGTCGCTGGGTATCGATTACCTGTCCATAGAGGAATATAAAAAAGAGGGGCATCCTGTCCATAATACTCTTCTTGGTGCCGGTATCATTATTATAGAGGGGCTTTTTTTAAGCGATGTCCCGCCCGGGGACTACGAGCTGCTGTGCCTGCCGCTTAAAATAAAGGGTGGGGATGCCGCTCCGGCACGAGTTTTTCTGAGGGAGGTATAGTTTTAACCTTGAGCCAGATAATACCCGCCATTCTTACCGATGACCCGAAAGCACTGGAGTCTATGGTCCGTCAGGCAGAGACCTTCGCCAATTGGATGCAGTTGGACATTATGGATGGTAAGTTTGTGCCGTCAAAAAGCATCACCCATGAAGATATTTCAGAAATATCAACTACACTGGGCTGGGAAGCCCACCTTATGGTAAATGAACCGGAAAAGTACCTGGCTGATTTCAAGAAAGCCGGGGCGAAAAAGGTAGTTTTCCATTACGAAGCCACCCGGCAACCCCGCGAAGTTATTTTGCAGGCCAGGAAGCTTGAGCTAAAGGTCGGGATAGCAATAAACCCGGATACACCCGTATCAGACATTCTATCTCTGGCGAATGACCTTGATAGTGTGCTTTTCCTTTCCGTTTACCCCGGTTTCTATGGTAAAGAGTTTATACCCGAAGTTCTGGATAAATTTACTGAATTCCGAACCACCTTTCCTTATATAGAAACAGGTATAGATGGCGGCATTAAAGAAAGCAATATCGCCAGGATTGCCCGCTGCGGTGTTGATTGTATATATGTCGGTAGCGCCATATTCCTTCAGGAAAATCCTGCGGAAAGCTACAATCGGCTGTTAAAGTTAGCCGGATAGATTCTATTTCTTTTTCAAAATCCTCTCAACCTCATCCACCATATGCCGGGCGGTCAGGCCAAGGTTCTCGTATATCGTTTTATACGGAGCCGAAGTACCAAAGCGGTCAATACCAATGACAACACCCGCATCGCCGACATACTTCTTCCAGCCCATTGTTGCCGCCGCTTCAATGGAGACGCGTGCTTTTATTTCGGGCGGCAGGACACTGCTTCTGTATTCCTCCGTTTGAGCGTCAAATAAATCCCAGGATGCCAGAGAAACAACACTGGCGGTAATACCTTTTTCCTGCAGTATTTTGCCTGCCTCAAGGGCGATATGCACCTCGGAGCCGCTGCCGATAAGTATAACCTGCGGCGATGGCGAAGCCTGC
>DAOVXW010000133.1 GCA_030635945.1 Dehalococcoidia bacterium | reverse complement strand
AGCCAATAATTCAGCGGCACAGTTTGCCGGGTCAGCCGTCTCATCGGCAATTATAACAACCTCGCTCGGCCCCTGAAGACCATCAATATCGACTACACCGTAAACGAGTTTCTTTGCCAGCATGACAAAGATATTCCCCGGTCCGCATATTTTATCCACATTAGTTACTGTTTCAGTGCCATAGGCCAGTGCGGCGATTGCCTGAGCGCCGCCGATACAGAAGATTCGGTCGACCTTGGCGATGCTTGCAGCCACCAGTGTTTCCACCGGCACTCTACCGTCTCTTCCCGGCGGTGTAACCAGGTACACCTGTCTGACACCGGCTATCCTTGCCGGTATAGCCGTCATCAGTACCGTAGATGGATAACTGGCGGTGCCGCCAGGAGCATAGATGCCAACTTTCTCCAGCGGCCGCACTATAGTATTTAAAGCAACCCTCCCCATCCCCTCCAGCATCTCTTCATTATGCTTCTCATGGAATGAGTATATCCTTTCTGCCGCCAGCTTAAGTGCCGCCATCAGCCTGGAATCCACCTGTTTCAGCGCTTCATCAATCTGCTTCCCGTTAACTTCCAAAGACTCGAGCTTTATTCCATCTATTTTTAAAGTATGATCAAACAGCGCATTATCGCCCCGGCTGCGCACCTCTTCGATAATTTGCCTTACCGCCTGCTCCGGTTCTTCGGTGCCGAACGCCTCCCAGAGCTTTTGCTTTAGCGGCGGCGATACCGGATAGTCATTGGTTATTATCTGTCTTGCCAGCAATGATTTTGCTTCTTTGAAACCGTTAACTATCTTCAATTCAGCCTGCCTTCACAGCACTTTCAAGTGCTTTTATTATTTTTTCAATTTTCTCTTTCTTCATTCTATTGGAAATCTTTTTTGTACCGCCAATCAAGCAGGCTGTCGATTCAAACAGGGTGTCTATTATTTTTAGATTATGCCGCGCTATTGTGCCGCCGGTTTCCGTATTTTCAATCAGGAGGTCGGCGTCTTCAGGCAGAAAGGCTTCGGTTGCCCCCCAGGTAGGAATAATCCGATAGCGTCCAAGGCGATTAGTTCTGGCATAGTGGTCGGCTATATTGGTATATTCCGAAGCCACCCGGCAGGCTGTCTTTCTCTTCTGGCACAGCTTCTGCCAGTCAGCAATATTTTCCGCCGGTACTTCCCGGCTTATCACCGCTACCAATCTCACTTTACCATACTTTAAATCCAGTAGCTCTTTCACCGGACTTGATGGAAACTGGTACTTGTGCTCGGTAAGCCAGTCCCGGCCTGTTATCGCCAGGTCAAAGTTATTATTGGCTACCTGCAGCGGCATATCCTGTGGTCTGATTACCTTTATGGATACCCCTTCCAGATTGCTTACCGGGCGACGATTGCCGGCTGCCGAAGGGTAATCATCAACACGGATGCCAGCCTGTTCAAATATACGGCAGACATGCGATTGCTGGTGGCCATCAGGTAAAGCTATCCTGACTTTATCGTCATCAGCTCTATTAACAATTCTTTTTTCGGTTACTTCCATCTTTACCGAAGGATATGCTGATTCCGCAATCTCTTGAACCAGTGAAGGCAAGTTATCGGTTATTGAAGACAGTATCCGTGTCATATCCTTTTTTCTCAGGCTATCCTTGTTTGCTATCAGGTAAGCCTTTAATTCAACCAGTTTGCCTGCCGATACCAAACCGTATTTTTCCAGCTCTTTTTTCTCTCTCCTTGAGAGTATTATCAGTTCGGCATTTTCCGGCGGATAAGCTTCAGCCGCCCCCCATAGCGGGAATATGCTGAAGCGTTTTAAGCGCAATTGCTCGGCGAATGATTCTGCCAGATTGGGGTACTCGCTGGCAATGCGAGTTACACCTTTTTCTGCTTTTACTTTTTCAGACCGTGTCGCAGCATACAATGCCCCTTCTCCATACCCCAGGTCCGTTATTTTAACTACATCACTGCTCGGATATTTAACAAGGAGCTCCTCAACCCAGTCCAATCCACAAATGCCCAGATCATAGTTGCCCACTGCCACCTGAATCGGAATATCCTTTTCCTGAAATACCTTTATTCCGATATCAGAGTATTTCTCTGATTTAAGACGATAGCAGCGCATTTTTACGTCATAACCGTCAATATCCCAACCTGCCCTTTTAAGAAGAGCAGCCGTATCAGCCAGCAACCGTCCCTTAGGCAAAGCTATCCTCAGCGACATCTCAGTTGCACCCCAGTAAATCCAGCACCTCTTTAACACTATCCACTGCAGACTTACTGCCATTTGCTTTGTCAGTTACAACAAATACAGGGCTTTCAGCTTTCACTTCAAGGAGCCAGCTGCATTCAGCTGTCTGCTGCTCCTCAAGAGCCAATTCTACAATCATACCGGCCTCGCGCAGCATGGTGGCCGTTTTGAAACCCTCTTTCACCGCTTCCGCAGCAATTCTTAATAATACTCGTTTCGTTATCGGTTCCTCTATGCCCTCTGTTTCTATAATTCGCATTAGATCGTCCATATATAGGGCGAAACCGGCAGCCGGCGTATCCTTGCCGCCCATTTGCGGAATAAGCTCATCATAGCGACCGCCTCCGCCGATTATTTCTTTGCCGATAGAAAGGTGAAATATTATGCCTGTATAGTATTCAAAACCCTTGCCTGAAGCCAGGTCTATTTTATAATCACAGCCCAGACTTTCCATCATATCAACAACGCCTATGAAATTATCCAGCGAAGGTTTAAATCTGGGCAATTTTTTAGCCGATATTACCCTTATATTTTTCAATAAGCCCGGTGATTTACCCTTTAGCTTTAATAACAGACTCAATGCCTGTACCAGTTCCGGCTTGTCCGGCCTGATATCTGCCAGTATTTTTAAATCTCCATCCAGTATCTGGTCAAATATACGGCTCTTTTCCTGAGGAGACAATTCCATTTCTTCAAGTAGAGCCCGTATCAATCCGGCATGTGATATCCTTACCTTGACATCTGTTAGCCCCAGCCTTTGTAAAACATCCAGCGCCAATGCCACCAGCTCGCCATCGGTAATAACCGAGTTCTCACCGATTAGCTCGGCGCCGCACTGCCACTTTTCCCTCGATTTT
>DAOVXW010000166.1 GCA_030635945.1 Dehalococcoidia bacterium | reverse complement strand
GCAGGGAACAGGCCACAGAGGACAAGGCGAGCCTCGAGGTGCAGCAGCGTGATTGTGACACTTACTGCCGCCGTAAGGGCTATGATATAGTCTGCTCGCCATATGTGGATGTCCAGTCTGGTACCGACAGCCGCAAAGAAAGGGCTGCCTTTGAGCAGATGCTTGAGGATGCGCGAAAAGGTGCTTTCGACATTATCGTCGCCTGGAGGCCTGACCGTCTCTTCCGCAGTCTGTGGCCGGCGGCCCGGCTGAAACAGGTGATGGATGCTACCGGAGTGGACGTGGAGACAGTAACCCAGCCCATGGACAAGAGCACGCTGGGTCTGTGGGCCTGGGTAGCCGAGCGGGAGATTCAGAACATCAGGGAAAGAACGATGATGGGAAGGGAATCCTTAGCCAGGGCCGGCAAGTTCGTGACCGGAAATCCTCCATACGGTTATAAGTACGATCCTTCAATTAAGCAACTGCGACACGATGAAACAGAGCATCTCCAGGTAGTGGGTATTTTCAATTGGGTTGCTCAGGGCAAGTCCATTGGTTCGCTGGTCACCGACTTCAATTTGCTGGGAATCTTGACCAGGCGCGGCAAACCCTGGACCCGACAGCAGATAGCTAAAATACTCAAGAATCCCATCTACGCCGGACGGGCCTACTGGGGTAAGAGGGAGCGGCGTAATGGGCTCGTGGTAGCTAAAAAGAGCGTCGAAGAAAGGATACTAATACCGGTAACGCCTGTGGTAACCGAGGAGATATTCGAGAGGGTGCAACGTCAATTGAACAAGAATCGGCGAATATCGCCCAGGAACACCAAGGCAGTCCATATACTGCAGCATCTGCTTTGGTGCCGTGGCTGCAGTACGTCCTTCGGGGCCAGAAGCCGAAACAGCCGGTACGGCAAACCGTTGATAACTCCGAAGAGGTATTACGGGTGCAGGGGCATGAAACAGAGCCCGGGTGCCTATCACTGCCGCAGGCCTGCCGAGCTAAACGCTACCACCCTGGAGAATGTAGTCTGGAACGAAGTGACTCAGGCATTTGCCGAACCACAGACTCTGTTGAAAATCTTGAGAGACAGAAATGCAACCGCAGATGAAAAAGCCAGGTTGATAAGAACAAAACTCGACAAGGCTGCAGAGCAGCTTGAAAAGAAAAACCTCGAACTGCAGCAGGTGCTTACCTATGCAAGGCAGAACCTCCTGTCCACCGAAGAACTAAAACCTCAGCTGGCGCAGGTGCGTGAACAGAAACAGCATTGGGAAGAAGAGGTACAAAATCTCAAACAGAAGCTGGGGTCTCTGCAAGCTGATGCCGGGAACCTTGCAGATGCAGAGAAACTGTGTCTTTCGATTCGTGAACGACTGGTTGATGTTACACCACAGCAGAAGAAGGAATTCCTACGGCTGGTTGTTGAGCGTATTTGGGTGGACAGGAATAATAACCTCGAAATAGAAGTGGTTATTCCAAAATTGGAGAAGCAGGCCGATGACGTCATTTGTGAAACCCCCCTCTCCTTTAAAGGAGAGGGGGCTTAATTTAAAAAGAGAAGCGAGGCCTCTCTTGGACTCTCCTCACTGGGGGAAAAGATATGTACGTAAATTAGTAACCTTAATAAGTTATGTTTTGGCTATTGGTCAAGATATTATCTTCAAGCTTGCTCCGAATTTGTTGTATTGACATTCCTTGAGCCAAAAGGGATAGAAACCTTATTATAGACTGGCGTAGATAGTCTCCAGTATAGTTAACTACTCCTCTAAGGGTATCACGATTTGGTGGATTATTATCATGCACAATATCGCTTCTATACTTGTATGCCTTTTTCATATTAGAAATGACTTTGTTTCTATAATCTGTTCTGTTACGTAGTAAAAATGCAGTTCTTAAAGATAACTTTTTCTTAATTCCTTTTTCGTCTGCTGCTATATAGAGAGATTCAAAAGCAATCATTTGGTCAATAATTCTATCTTCAATGTTATCGTGATAGGCTGAGTGGAAACGTTCCAAGGCAATTTCAGCGCTGTTAATTATGCCAGAAGCGCGCCACTGACGAATTTTCTGAAATAGAGTAATGAATTTTTGTAATTCTGATTGTTTTAGCTTATAGGTTGGTTCTTCTTCAAAAAAAAGAATTTTGGAAACTCGAGTCCAGATTGTACTTCCACCAACAGACCATTCAGAGTTATTAAATGCGGCATATGTTAGTAACCCTGCAACAATCCTACCTTTTTGATAAAGCCTTAAGGCAGTAACTAGATCAAACAATTGGGAGCTTACAACTTCGTGTTCAGAAAATCCAAGATTAAATAATTCATCAGGATTCAAACCAGTAGTGTCAATCTGCTCAATTTTAATAGCTATTACCCACTTTGCCTCACTAAGTATTGTAGGCAGTGTGTCAGGGTAGTTCCTGTCGAGATACTCTACAAATTTTCTTGGTATCTTTATTATCTTTAAGCCTTCAGGTAAGTCTATTTGTTCGCCATCATAATTGAAAGAATATAGCGGACAAAGCCAATACCTCTCGTTCGGAGTTGGGTTTTCAGTGGTCACTATTTACCCCCCAAGATACTGTAATGCCAGCCTGATTTTCTCCTCCAGAGATAAATCTGAGGCGGGGGGCAGGGTGGCCACGGCCTTGGCGGCCTCGGAGGCGGAGTAGCCCAGGGCGGTGAGGGTGGCCAGGACATC
>DAOVXW010000115.1 GCA_030635945.1 Dehalococcoidia bacterium | reverse complement strand
GGATAGATGGCGTGGAAAAGGTTATCTGCCCACCTTTTATCTCCCTTGCAGCAGTAGGGAAAATTATAAGGGATAGTTCCCTGAAACTGGGCGCCCAGAACATGCACTTCGAGGAAAAGGGCGCTTATACCGGCGAGATATCTCCTTTAATGCTGGCTGGTCTATGCCGGTTCGTCATCATAGGCCACTCCGAACGAAGGCATTACTTCAATGAAACAGATGAAATCATAAACAAAAAGATGAAAACAGCGCTGAAATTCAAGATAAAACCTATTTTATGTATCGGCGAGAAACCTGATGAAAATGAAGCAGGCAGGACATCGGAGATTGTAAGCCGCCAACTGGAAACGGCTCTGGCCGGTCTAGGTAGCCTTAGTGAAACCGTTATAGCCTACGAGCCTATCTGGGCAATAGGTACCGGCAGGTCAGCCACCGGCAAACAAGCCAATGAGACGATAGGTTTCATACGCCACAGGATTGCCGCTCTATATAACGAAGAATCTGCCAGTAATATACGGATTCTGTACGGCGGTAGCGTTACCGCCGATAATATTACTGAATTTATCAGACAGCCGGAGATAGACGGCGCCCTTGTCGGCGGTGCCAGCCTGAAGTCAGAACAATTCACAGGCATTGTAAGACAAACCGCAGAAATTACTGGTAGCTAATTAAATACGATTAGATGAACAACCTGATAGCTATCGTTGGACCCACCGGTGTCGGCAAGAGTCGACTAGCCCTTCGTCTGGCTCATAACTTAAATGGAGAGATAGTCAGCGCTGACAGCCGGCAGATATATCGCTACATGGATATCGGCACTGCCAAACCCGGCAGGCAGGAGCTCTCTCTCATCCCGCACCACCTTATTGACATAATCAAACCGGATGAGGTTTTTAGCCTGGCTCAATACCAACAGCTTGCCAGCAAAGCTATTGAAGTTATTTATCAGCGCCAGAAGTTGCCGCTACTGGTTGGCGGTAGCGGACAGTATCTATGGTCTATGATAGAAGGCTGGGGAATACCCAGAGTGCCGCCTGACCCAGACCTGAGATACAAACTGGAGCAAAAAGCAGCCGGAGGCGGCGGCGAAGAACTATATCGTGAGCTTTTAAGGCGCGATCCAGCAGCCGCTAAAAAGGTTGACCGCCATAATATACGCCGTGTCATAAGGGCGCTTGAAATAAGCAAAACCAAAAATCAATCCCTGAACCACAAACCGGAAAAGTCAACGCCCTATAATACCCTCATCATAGGCTTGACGATGGATAGAACCGAGCTGTATAGCAGGATCGATTCCAGGATAGACAGTATGATAGAACGGGGATGGGTGGAAGAAATAAAAAACCTGATAAATATGGGCTGTAAGCTTAACCTGCCGTCAATGTCAAGTATCGGTTACCGTCAGATTGGGCAGTTTCTTGAAGGCGAAACGACCCTTGAAGCGGCAATTCAGCAAACCAAATTCGAAAGTCACCGCCTTGTCCGCCAGCAGTATAACTGGTTCAACCTAAAAGATGATAGAATAAGGTGGTTTGATATCCAGAACAGGGTAGAACCTGAGATTACAGCACTGGTGGGTAGATTCATAAAAGGGGATTAGATATTTTGTATTTTACAAAACTACACAGCGCCGGTAATGACTTCGTGCTTATTGAAGCTGCCGATGCAGAAAAGGAATGGCCGCAAATAGCCAGGGCTATCTGCCGGCGGCATTTTGGCATTGGTGCCGATGGATTAATACTTATGGTACCCTCCAGAATCGCGGATATCGGCATGCATATATTCAATGCCGATGGCTCTGAAGCCGAAGCCTGTGGTAACGGGATTAGATGCCTTGTCAGGTATGCTGCCAGCAGGGGATTTTTTGATAATGAGGCTGAGGACATAACTATCGAGACTATTGCCGGCGTTAGGAAGGCAAAGCTATTCACTGGAATAGGCAATGAAACGAAGATTCAGGTGGGTATGGGTAAACCCGAATTTTACGCCGCTAAAATACCGGTAGCCGTAGTGCCAGGTAGGGGAAAGTTACTTGACATAAAGCTTATCACGGAATATCCGCTTATGATTGACGATAGAGAGCTGTTATTAAGTTTCATTGCTATGGGTAATCCGCATGCAGTTTATTTCCAGCAGCAGCCGGTAGCCGAATTCTCTTTATCCGTTGTCGGGCCGGCAGTCGAAAGGCATGAACTTTTTCCCAGCGGGGTCAATTTCGAGGTAGCCAGGGTAATCAATCGTAATCTTATTGAAGTGCGAGTGTGGGAAAGGGGTGTCGGCGAAACCCTCGCCTGTGGCAGTGGGGCCTGTGCGGTAGCTGTGGCCGGCCAGATGCTGGATTATACCGATAGTCCAGTGGCGATAAAACTACCTGGTGGCACACTTGAGGTTGAGTGGGACAGGGCAGGGGAGGTTTTGCTCAGCGGCCCTGCCGAAGTAGTTTTCAGCGGAGAATGGCCTGATTAAGAATATTTAAGACGAGGTTTTGAAATGAGAATGTCGAAACGAATGAATAATCTGGGAACTTATCTTTTTGTTGAGATTTCAAATAAGATTGCCGAGAAAAAAGCAAGAGGCGAGGAGGTTATCAGCTTCGCCATCGGCGATCCGGATCTGCCGACCCCCAAAAATGTAATTAATAGATTATGCCAGGCGGTGCAAGAACCGGCTAATCACCGTTATCCTGAAACGGCCGGTCTTCCCGAACTGCGCCAGGCGATAGCCGGTTGGTACCACAAACGCTTTGGTGTTTCCCTTGATCCCGATAGTGAAGTATTACCCCTTATCGGCTCAAAGGAGGGCATCGGACATATCGCCCTGTGCTTTATAGATGACGGTGACATCACCCTGGTACCAGATCCGTCCTATCCTGTTTATTCGATAAGCACAATGCTGGCAGGCGGCCAGAGTTACTATCTACCGCTTACCGCTGATAACAACTTTCTGCCTGACCTTGATTCCATACCACAAGAAATAGTAAATAAGACAAAAATGATGTGGCTAAACTACCCCAACAATCCCACAGGTGCCGTCGCCGACATTGATTTCTTTAACAGAGTTGTTCAATTTGCTCGCCGTCACTCGATAGCTGTCTGTCATGACTTCCCGTATTCAGAGGTCTCTTTCAATGGCTACCGGCCGGTTAGTTTCCTGCAGGCGGATGGCGCACGAGAGATTGGGGTCGAGTTTCATTCTTTTTCCAAGAGCTATAATATGTCCGGCTGGCGGATAGGAATGGCTGTCGGTAATGCTGAGATGCTAAATGCACTTATGAGGGTAAAATCAAATCTGGATTCGGGAGTACCCCAGGCTATTCAATATGCCGCCATTGAAGCCCTTGCCGGGTCACAGGACTGCATTACCGAGCATAATGCTATTTATCAGCGACGCCGTGACCTTATCATCGAGCTGCTTAGCGATATGGGGCTAGAAGCCCAACCGCCTAAAGC
>DAOVXW010000022.1 GCA_030635945.1 Dehalococcoidia bacterium | reverse complement strand
ATGCTCGCCTGCATCACCGAAGGCGCTATGTTCAGGCAGATAGAAGGCCTGAAATACCTGAGTATGAGAAAATAAGAGGACTTGGAGATAGCTGCAACATTGCGGAAGCAGGCAGGCTTTGGCTGAACATACGAAAATAGAAAGCGTTAAAAGAGGGGATTCAATGCCGGGTAAAACTATAACTCTTAAAGAGGCCTTCGGCGTCCGCCCCGGTGAGATAATAAGCCTGGTTGGCGCCGGCGGCAAGACGACGCTTATGTCGGCTCTGTCCAGGGAGTTATCCTGTGGCAATGAATCGGTCACTACAACCACCACCACCAAGATCTTTGAATGGCAGGCACCCGGCGAAAAGCTCATTATAGAAGCCGATGAGAACAAAATGCTTGAACTGGCTGTTCAGGCATTGCAACAGCACCGCCATATAACACTGGCAAGCAAGAAAATGCCAGATGTTAATAAACTGGATGGCATCAGCCCGCAAATGATAGTCAAACTGGCAGATTTAGAGCAGGTGGATTATATCATCATAGAAGCTGACGGCGCAGCCCGAAAGCCATTGAAAGCCCCCAATGCCACCGAGCCGGTGATCCCAAGCAACACAACGCTGGTTATCGCCATAGTCGGCATAGATGCCCTTAATAAAAAGCTCGATCGGGAAAACGTTTTCCGCCCGGAAATAGTCTCAAAGCTGACGGGTTTGGCTATAGGAGAGCTTGTTACACCAGATGCCATCGCCGCCCTGATAGTTCACCGCAAAGGTATCACTAGAGGCAGCCCGCCCGATGCCAGGATAATCCCCGTCATCAACAAGATGGACATAACAAAAAGCGGGGCGGAAGCCGAGGCTCTGGCTTATAAGATTCTGGAGGTGGGACACCCTGGAATAGAACTGGTTATGCTGTGCCAACTTCAATCTGCTGAGCCTGTCGCTGATATTATTCAGGCGCCACGAAAGTAAGATTTCATAAATAATAATTATAGAAGAGGAGCATAAGATGCAGGATGACATATACACGGAAATAACAAAGATCAGGGATGAAGGAGGCGAAGCGGCGCTGGCGACGGTTATCTCAGCCAGCGGTTCTACTCCCAGGGAAGAAGGCGCCAAGATGCTTATCAGGCCCGATGGCAGCATAACAGGCACCATCGGTGGCGGCAGTATAGAATTGCGGGTAATCAAGGAAGCCATCGAGGTGATAAAAAGAGGCAAACCGAAGCATCTTTCTTACCGCCTGAAAGAAGGCGAGGACCTGGGGATGATATGCGGCGGTGATACGGAGGTTTTTGTCGAACCCATAGTATCAACTCCCACCCTGTTTATCCTTGGTGGCGGTCATATATCCTTCTCCCTGGCCAGGATAGGCGATCTTTTAGGTTTCAAGATTGTGGTTATTGACGACCGCCCCGAATATGCCACCACCCAGAGGTTCCCCGAGGCGGATAGAGTCCTTGTTACAAGTTATGATAAAGCATTCTCCGAGCTAAAGGTGGGTAAATCCGGCTATGTGGTGATCGTAACCCACGGCCATAAGGGTGATGCGGCATCGCTGGAGGGGGCACTGTCCACCGAAGCCAAATATATCGGCATGATAGGCAGTAAAATGAAGAATATATCCGTTTACGCCCGCTTAAAAGCCAATGGAATAACCCAGCAGCAACTGGACACGGTTCATGCCCCCATCGGATTGAGAATACGCGCCCAGACACCGGAGGAGATTGCGGTAAGTATTATGGCAGAGATTATACAGGTGCGGCACTCCGGCTAAAGAGAATCAGTAACCTATACCCTGTATATACCCTCTGGGAGTAATCATCCAGCCGTCATAGATATATGTCTCCGAGTTGCCCGCTATCAGCATGGTGTCGGTTTCAATTTTATGAATCGGCATCTTTCCCAGTGTGGCAATCAGAACTTTTTGCTGTTTGGTTGCAGCGCCGGTAACAATGCCAACCGGAGTAGCAGCCTCTCTGTATTCTAATAATATCCTAATGGCCTCTTCCACCCGTTCACTCCCCACCTTTCCTATGGGATTATAAAGTACGACCACGAAATCAGATTCGGCGGCAGCTCGAAGGCGTTTTTTAGTGCCTTGCCAATCGGTCGCCTGATCTGCCAGGCTTATAACGGCGAAGTCGTGCCCCAGCGGCGAACCCAGCAGCGCGGCGGCGGCACTGGCTACCGTTACGCCCGGGATTACTTCAACTTCCAGTTCTAATTCTTTTTCCCTGAGATAGCTGAAAAAAGTGCTGGCGAAAGCATAAATGCCGATATCGCCGCTGCTGACCACAGCCACCTGCCTACCCTCTAGGGCTTTTTTCACCGCTATTTCGGCGCGCTGCACCGGCGTCATCTTTTCGGCGATTATTTCCTTGCCGATAACAGCCTTCCATAACAGATCCAGGCAGTCCTTATGCCCGATTACTACCGACACGTTTTTCAGGATTTTATTCGCCCCTGACGTTATACTGGCGCTGTCGCCGGGGCCAATCCCAACCAAGTATACTTTACCGTTCATTTTATACAGCCATAGCATACTTCGGCAGGGTTAGCAGCGTCAAGAAAGCATAATTTGACGAGGCAACAACCTGCGTGTCATACTTTAACGTTGCATCCGGGTTTGCAGCAATCAGTCTGAAATATACACAGAATGAAGATAAAAAATACCGCCTTTGTATCGGTGATTCTGCTGGCTGCCGGTGAATCAAAACGTATGGGTAAGCCCAAATTGTTACTGTCGTTTGGTAGCAGCACTGTTCTGGGGAGTACCGTTGATAATCTGCTTGGTTCCGATGCGAACGAGGTTATCGTGGTGCTGGGGGCTAATGCCCCAGAGACAAAAAAGGCAATAGCCGGTAAAGCGGTAAAGATTATTATCAATCCGGATTACAGGCAGGGCATGAGCACCTCCCTGATTAGCGGGTTGGGGCAGGTTGGCCGCCAAGCGCAGAGGATTATGGTTGCCCTGTCCGACCAGCCATTGATAGACAGGGAAACCTATAATAAATTGATTCGGGAATCACTTGACTCGGATAGCGGAATAGCCGTACCCACGCATAAATCAAGAAGGGGCAACCCTATCATTTTCGACATAAGTTATAAAGCTGAACTGAAGCAACTTAAAGGCGATGTCGGCGGCAGGGAGCTGTTAAAGCGGCATCCTGGCGATATACTTGAAGTTGCCGTAAATTGCGAAGGTATCTATATAAACCTTAACACAATGGATGACTATAAATCGGCTTTGAATTAAAGGATAAGAGGGGAGATAAACGGATGCTAAAGAAAGTCAAACTTGAAGAAGCTATCGGCATGACCATTGGCCATGACGTAACCAAGGTTGTTCCCGGCGAATTCAAAGGAGCCGCTTTCCGCCGGGGGCACACATTGAAAAGGGAAGATATCCCCGAATTGCTCAGTATGGGTAAGGAGCATATCTATATCATAGAGGAGGAAGAAGGGGAAGTGCATGAAGAAGAAGCCGCCCTGCGTATAGCCGAAGCGGTAGCTGGCTCGGAGTTTGAACTATCAAAGCCAAGAGAAGGCAAGATTAACATAAAATCCAGTATCTCCGGATTGCTGAAGATAAACAAATCCCTGTTGGGGGAGATCAACTCCATCCCTAATATTTCTCTTGCTACGCTACATGAAAACACGAATTGCCGGCCGGGGACGATTGTTGCCGGCACCAAGATTATTCCTCTGTATATAGCCGAAGACAGGCTTAAAAAGATTGAGGAACTGTGCCGGAACAAAGGCAAGGTATTCCAGATTATCCCTTTCAAAGAGAAGAAGGTGGGTATAGTCATCACCGGTAATGAAATTTACAAGGGTAGAATAAAGGACAAATTCGGTGATTATCTTAAAAACAAGGTAGAGCCGCTGGGCTCGGTAATAAACCATCACACCATCGTCCCCGACGACGAGGATATTATTGCCAGTGCCATTCTGGAGATGAGGGACAAGGGTTCCGAGGTTATATTCGTCTGCAGCGGGCTATCCGTAGACCCGGACGATGTAACCGTTGAGGGCGTGAAAAAGAGCGGGGCAAAGATAATTTCCTACGGGGCGCCGGTTATGCCAGGCGCTATGTTCCTGCTTGCCATGCTCGGCGATATCCCCATCCTTGGCGCTCCGGCGGCGGTAATCTTTAACGATACTACTATTATCGATGTCATCCTGCCCCGGGTTCTGGCCGGTGAAGAAATATCAAGGCAGGATATTATCGATATGGGCCACGGCGGCCTTTGCCTCGACTGTGCTGACTGTATCTACCCCATCTGCCCCTTCTGCAAGTAGATAATATCTCCATTATAAAACTCCGGGCGGGAGACTTATTGTTGATTAAAAAGCGCCCGTCATTGAGTATGCACCTTTGTTTATCCTTAAACTACAGCTGTTTTATATGAAAAGCCATAAATTTGAGTTTAAAAAACTTGACAAAAAGGGGGAAAGGTGTTCTAATACGGAAATAGGTTTCCTACTTCCGTATCGTTTAGAAAGTTTAGAGTATTTTATGAAAAAGATTTATAGCAGAGATGAGTTCTGTATCGGCTGCCACTTATGCGAGGTCTATTGCCGCCTGCAACACTCTGAATCAGGGAATCTGTTAAAGGCTTTTAAGAAAGAGTTTCCCCATCCTTTAGCGGCAGTGCGTGTTGAGGAGAAGGGTAACCTGGCGCTTTCGGTGCGCTGCCAGCATTGCGAGGAGCCCCTGTGCCTGTATGCCTGCCTTGGTGGAGCCCTCAGCCGTAATGCCGAAAGCGATATGGTCAGTTACAATCCGGTGAAGTGCATCGGCTGCTGGAGCTGTATCCTGGCTTGTCCATTCGGCGCCATAAAGCAGGATAAGGAACAAAAAAGGATTTTCAAATGCGATCTATGTATCGGAGAGGCAATGCCGGCATGTGTCACTAACTGCCCCAATGAAGCACTTGTATATATTGATTCACCGGAAAATGATTCGGACAGGTTGTGTGATAATCATAACCAGGCAGAAAAGATCAAAGGAGGTGTATAATGTCTTATAATTGGGGGCCACACTATATCATTCCTTCGGAGGTGGTGAAGAAGTATTCCGGTAACGTTATGTTACGGGAGGAATACAACCAGGACCTGCTTGATAAAGAACTTGAGGAAACTAACCTCACGAGACCTATATTGAGGATAAGTAATCCCTGGTATTATCGTAAAAAGGACAGCGATACCTGGATTAAAGCCGGGGAGTCCGACGATATACATGCAAACTTCCCGGTGAGGTGGGATACGACTGACTTGCAAAACGGGCAGTAAGAAATGCTGGGTTTGATGCATGTCTTCGTTAAAAGCAATGGCGGGGAAAAGGCGATAGCCCGCCAGAATATCGTAGAAATTACTGTTGAGAATTAATTTATATAAGTATTAAAGGAAGTGCCCGAATGATTGCCATTATTGATTATGGTGCCGGTAACCTGCGCAGCGTGGTAAATGCCGTTATGAAGCTGGGTTACCAGCCAAATATAACCAGCAACCCGGCTGAGGTGATGAAGGCTAAAGCGGTTATTCTGCCCGGAGTAGGCGCTGCCGGCAGCACTGTAAACAGCCTTAAAAAGCTGGGGCTGGCTGAACCGATCAGCAGCTATATAGCCAGCGGGCGCCCCTTTCTGGGTGTCTGTATAGGGCTGCAGGTGCTGTTTAGCGGCACCGATGAGGGTGGTGGCCATGAATGCCTGGGCATTATTCCCGGACGGGTTAAAAAACTGCCCTCCGGATTAAAGATTCCTCATATGGGGTGGAACCAGGTGAAATATAAATTCCGACACCCTGTCTTTGAAGGTATACCGGATGAGATGAATTTCTACTTTGTGCACAGCTATTATATTGAGCCGGATGACAAATCGCTGGTTGCCGGCGAAACCGAATATAATATTCCCTTTTGCAGCGTTGTTGCCCGGGATAACTTTGTAGCCACCCAGTTTCACCCGGAAAAGAGCGGCGAACCGGGATTAAAAATGTATGATAACTTCCTGAAGCTGGCTTCAGTATAGAAATTACAGGATGACATTAATGGAAGAGGTAAAATATCTTATAATCGGTAACTCCGCCGGCGGCATCGGTGCCGCCGAGGCTATCCGTCAGGTTGATGATGATGGCGCAGTAGGCATTGTTTCCGCCGAGCCATACCCGGCCTATTCCCGTGTACGCATATCAGAACACCTCGCCTGTGGATGTCCACTGGAAGACATACTGTTCCGCCCGGCCGATTTTTACGAAACGAACGATATTCATTTTATCCCCGGTAGAAAAGCGGAAGGACTCGATGCAAAAGCCCATATTATAAGACTGGATGACAACACAGAGATTAGCTGGCAGAAATTACTGCTTGCCACCGGCGGCTTACCCATTATGCCGCCTATAAAAGGCATAAACAAAAAAGGGGTGTTCAGCTTCACCAATCTTGATGACGCTATACAAATAGATAAGTATTTAGGCGACATAGGGGAAGCGGTGGTTATCGGGGGTGGTTTAATCGGTGTCAGCGCCACCGAGGCACTTGTAAAACGCGGCGTCAGGGTAACGGTTGTCGAAATGAAAGAGCGGATATTAAATACAATCCTGGATGAAGAAACATCGGCGATGGAGGCGGCAGCCATGAAACAAGCCGGGGTTGAAATTATAGCCGGCAGCACCGTAACCGAGATTAACAGTGATAAAGCTAATCCGGAAAAGATAAGCAGCGTTACGCTGGACGATGAGCGGGTAATCCCCTGCCGCCTGGTAATAGTGGCTATCGGCGTTACCCCGCGAACCGAACTTGCCGCCAGTGGTGGCATAGAGGTGAACCGCGGTATATCTGTTGATAGCTCTATGGCTACATCGCAACCGGATATTTATGCCTGTGGTGATGTCGCCGAAACATATGATTTCGTCTACGGCGAAAACCGGTTGAACCCTATCTGGCCCAGTGCCTACCTGGGAGGCAGGGTTGCCGGCTTCAATATGGCCGGTGTACCCACCATATACCAGGGCAGCACCGTAATGAATACGATGAAGTACTTCGGAGTGGATATCGCCTCCGCCGGCATAACGGTTCCGCCGGACGACAGCTACCGGGTATTCAGCCATCGAAACTGCGATATTTACCGCAAGGTGGTAATCAAAGATAACTGCGTCGTCGGCATGGTCTTTGCCGGTGATATTGAGAAATCGGGCATAATCTTTAATTTGATCAAAGAAAGGTTAGATGTCAGCCAGTTCTGTGAACTGCTGACAACAGATGATTTCGGTCTTACCTGCCTGCCCGAAGAACTATGGCGGCCACAGCTGGCGCTGCCGGCGAACTAACCGCAGAGGTGCAATTATGAAAGAACTGGAACGGATACAAAACCCGTATAGTGATGGCAAGGTAATCGACGCCTGCTCTATCTTCGGTGTGATGGATACATCAGGCAAGAGGTTCTCTGGCGAAGGCATCATACGGGCTATTGCCAATATGCATGACCGGGGTAATGGACTGGGTGGAGGTTTCGCCGTTTATGGCCTGTACCCGGAGTATGCCGATTACCATGCGTTCCATATAATGTATCTCAGCCGGCAGGCAAAGGAGCAAACCGAAGATTATCTGAAAGAAAAGTTCACCATAATCCATTCCGAAGAGGTACCGACGCAACCGGTAGCCGCCATTAAAAACCCGCCCCTTGTATGGCGCTACTTCGTTGCCGTCAACCAGCCCCTTCCCGAGAAACTTGCCGAAGAAGATTATTTTATGAGCCGTGTTATGGAAATAAATACAGCTATTGATGGCGCCTTCGTCTTTTCCAGCGGCAAGGATATGGCCGTGTTCAAAGGCGTGGGTTATCCCGAGGAGATAGCCGAATTCTTCAACCTTGAGCAATATCATGGCTATCTGTGGACAGCGCATGGCAGATTCCCGACAAATACCCGCGGCTGGTGGGGCGGGGCTCATCCGTTCAGCCTGCTGGACT
>DAOVXW010000126.1 GCA_030635945.1 Dehalococcoidia bacterium | reverse complement strand
TTCCGATACTTTTATATATAATGCTTTATCTATAGCTTTATCCTTCTTTTTCAAAGCATCTTCCAGCGTTTTAGCCTGCTTGATGTTGCGCGGGAATCCATCCAATAATACCCCGTTCCCGCAATCATCCACCGTAAGACGCTGTAAAATCATCTTTATAGTTACCTCATCCGGGACCAGCATTCCTTTAGTCATATATTCCTCAACCCTGGCACCCAGCTCATCACCCCGCTCTACCGCCTGCCGGAATAAATCTCCGGATGCGATATGCACCAGTTTCAACTCTTTAGCGATATTTACTGCCTGTGTGCCTTTACCTGCCCCGGGAGCTCCTATGATTACAATATACATCTTTTCTCTCCCAATTCAAGCCTGTTATAAAAGCACCTATATTCTTTTCATTATTTTAGGAAACCCTCGTAACGCCGCATTACCAACTGGGCTTCCATCTGCTTCATTGTATCCAGCACAACACCCACCACAATCAGCATGCCAAAGCTGGACATCTGTATTATCTGTACATCCGTAATTTCACGTGCTATGAATGGCACTATCGCCACCATCGCCAGAAAAAGCGCCCCTCCCCAGGTTATGCGGTTTATAACTCCATTCAGATAACTTTCTGTTTGCTTTCCGGGTCTTATTCCCGGTACAAAACCACCCTGCCGCTGTAAAACACCAGGCAAATCCTGTTGTGCGAAAAGCACCTTTGTATAAAAGAAGGCAAAACTGACCACCATCAGGAAAAACAATACCCAGTAAACAAGCCCCAGCGGTAAATCCGTGTTGGGATTAAATATAGTCTGGATATGATTTGCCAGATTGGGGTCAGCCCCCGGTGGATTGGCAAAATAACTGGCGACAATACCGGGGAATATAACCAGTGCCATAGCAAAGATAAGGGGTATCATACCGGCAGTATTGACCCGCAATGGTATATGGGTTGAGCCTGATTGGCGGTACATACGGCCTCCGCGGAAGACACTCTTTGCGTACTGAACCGGGATACGGCGGTGGGCTTCGGTGAAAATCACTATCAGCAAAGTGGTCGCCAGGCCGATTATAATAAAAGCAGACAAGCCCAGTATCTGCCCCTGTTCCTGTGCAAAAATACCCCGTCCTATCATTTCCGGCAGACCGGCGACAATGCCGGCGAATATTATAATAGATATTCCGTTGCCGATGCCGTATTGCGTGATCTGTTCTCCCAGCCAGATGAGAAACATGGTACCGGCTATCATAGCCAGAATTATAGCTACCGTCGACAGCCCGTCGGTATTGTCGACTGCCCCCTGGCTCTGCAGCAGCGTCAGTTGCCCGTAACCGGCTAATCCTGCCAATGGTATCACCAGCCAGTGTGTGATCAGGTTTATACGGTTTCTCCCTGTCTCCCCCTCCTGAGATAGAGCCTGGAGCTTGGGGATAACAGGCGTCATTAGTGTCATAATAATAGTAGCCGTTATATAAGGATACACCCCCATAGCAGCAACGCTGAAGTTCCTCAGGGCACCGCCGCTGAACATATCAAACATTCCCAGCAGGGCATTCTCATCAAACATGTCCTGCAGGACGTCCGGATTGACACCCGGAAGAGGTACATGGGCTATCAGTCGAAAGATAACCAGAATGCCGAAGGTGATAAGGATACGGCGTCTCAGGTCAGGCAGATTGAAGGCATCAATCATTGCCTGCAAGAGCTTCGGTTTAGCCATGGCTGACCTCCACCGCTTTTCCGCCGGCTGCTTCCAGCTTTACTTTCGCCGCCGCCGAGAACTTATCCGCTTTTACCGTCAGCGGATGCTTGATATCTCCGTCAGCCAGTATTTTTACCGGCAGTTTTAATGATTTTAATATTCCGGCATCCAATAATATTTCCGGGGTTACCTCGCTATCAGCTTCAAACATGCTAAGCGCACCCAGTTTGACAATACTGTACTCTTTGCGAAACATGCTGGTAAAACCCCGTTTGCGCGGTAGTCGTTTTATTATCGGCAGCTGCCCGCCCTCAAAACCAGGCCTTATCTTGCAACCGGAGCGGGATTTCTGCCCTTTGCAGCCCCTTCCGGAATATGTACCATCGCCACTTCCATCACCACGACCCACCCGCTTCCTGTCTTTTCTGGAGCCAGCCGCCGGCTTTATCTCATGCTGTTTCACTAAGTTGACTCCTCCACCTTTACAAGATGCCTCACTTTTATAATCATACCCCTGATCGTAAGTGAGTCTTCCTGGTAAACACTTTGATTCATCCGCTTCAAGCCGAGTGCTTTAAGCGTCCTTTTCTGGTCATCGGCATAGCCGATGCCACTTTTAATCTGTGTTATACGCAGCTTAGGCACCTGATGCCTCCTCTGCTTCCTTTTTTATCCCTTTACGCTTGGCTATCTCTTCCTTGGGATTTTTAAGCTGGCTAAGTCCGAGTATAGTCGCCTTCGCTACATTAATTTTATTGGCGCTGCCCATCGATTTTGTAAGGATGTCCTTTATTCCAGCCGCCTCAACCACCGCCCTGACACTGCCACCGGCGATTATACCGGTACCCGGCGCCGCCGGCTTAAGCATAACCTTTGCCGCTCCGAATTTAACCGTTGTTTTATAAGGAATTGTATTATCCATCATTTTCACTTTAATCAGGTTTCTTTTGGCAACGGCACCGGCTTTATTTATAGCCTCTGGCACTTCGTTTGATTTGCCGACACCTATGCCGACATGACCATTACCATCACCGGCCACCACCAAGGCGCTGAAGCTCAAACGGCGGCCACCCTTCACCACCTTTGACACACGGTTGAGGTAGACGAGCTTATCATTTAACAGCAATTCTGTCGGATCTATCTTGCTTTTTAATAGCTTTTTCGCCACTTTAGGTACCTTTCCTTAAAATTTCAGTCCGCCCTTACGGGCTGCTTCAGCCAGCATTTTAACCCTGCCGTGGTATTTGTAGCCACCACGGTCAAAAACGACCTGTTTTATTCCCATATCTTTAGCCCGTCTGGCCAGAAGCGTTCCAACCAGCTCAGCCTGGGCTATCTTCTTCTTGCCACTTATATCACCCTTTATCTCCGGGTCAATGGTCGATGCCGATGCAAGCGTATGTCCCTGCAAATCATCGATAACCTGGATATATATATGCTGCAGGCTTCGGAATACACACATACGGGGCATTGAATCCGTACCACTTACCTTTTGCCTTACCCTGGTATGCCTGCCGTAACGGGCTATTCT
>DAOVXW010000125.1 GCA_030635945.1 Dehalococcoidia bacterium | reverse complement strand
TAATGTCTGACGGAAGAATAAAAAGAAAAGAAGCAGTCGAGGCGTTGACGAGGCTTGAGATTGATACAATAGGGCTGGATGAGATAGACCATAAAGTAATGCTTACAATAATAAAGAAGTTCAATGGTGGCCCTGTTGGCCTGGATACCATCGCCGCATCAATAAGCGAAGAGGCAGATACAATAATGGATGTCTATGAACCATACCTTTTACAACTGGGTTTTATAGAGCGTACTCCCAGAGGACGCCTGGCAACAAGACTAGCGTATAAGCACCTCGGTATTCCCTATGATAAAGAAAAACCTCCGCAGCCAACCCTTTTGTAATACGGCATCGGTATGAAGGATAATTCTGTTCTGATTCATTGCTGTTGCGCTCATTGTACCGCCTATACCATTAAACACTGGAGAAGTCAGGGCTATGAGATTAGTGCCTTCTGGTATAATCCCAATATCCATCCTTTTGCGGAGCACCGGCATCGCATGGAAGCAATGAAGTCTTTAGCCAAAGAACTTGAATTTCCACTTATTATAAACGATGGCTATGACATGATAGAATATTTCAACAGGGTAGTCGGGGATGAAGATCAGCGCTGCCTTTACTGCTTCCGGTTGCGTCTTGAAAAAACGGCTGAAATCGCATTAAAGCAGGGTTTTAGTACCTTTACCTCCAGCCTGCTCATAAGCCCCCACCAGAAACATGATCTTTTACTGGAAATCGGTAAAACTATATCCGAAGAGAGGGGTATTGATTTCCTGGATACTGACCTCAGAAAACATTACTCGGATAGCCGTCGTATGACAAAGCCTTTAGGATTATACCGGCAGCAATACTGCGGCTGTATTTACAGTGAATGGGAGCGTTTTGCCGAAGAAAACAAATAGTATCATCGTATAGAGATAAGTATGGCTTATTTGATACGGAAAATGTGCCGGAAGGATATAGAAAAGGCTGTTGAGATTGACAGGGAAGCCTTTCCGTCAATGCTGCCACCGGCAAATTACAAGCGTGAGTTAAAAAACGGGCTGGCGTATTATATCGTAGCCTGTGATGAGAGGCAGATTGACGTAATAAATGATGGAAATAATGATTTAGATAGTATAAATAACGTAATCGGACTGGCAGGTTTCTGGCTTATAGCCGGGGAGGCGCATATAGTTAATATCGCCGTCAGGAAAGCTTACAGGCGTCTGGGAATAGGTGAACTTCTGCTGGTAAACCTCCTAAAACAGACTTTGAAAAAAGGTGCTGATACAATAACGCTGGAGGTACGCAAATCCAATAATACTGCACAGAAACTTTACAAGAAGTATGGATTTGAAATTAAAGGGATAAGACGCGACTACTATCTTGATGACAGGGAAGATGCCGTGATAATGACCGCTAAAGATATAAAGTCGGAGGAGTTTAAGGCAAAATTGAGTAGACTGAAAAAAGCATTGCCGAAGATGGAAAAGCTTGCGTATAATTATTGATGCTGTTGCTCTTCCGAAGCCAACTTGCCACCGGTCGCCCAGTTGGATTTCATATTATCCTTGAAGATAATATGAACATGGTCTCGGGGCACCCCGATTTTGCAAAACTCCTCGGTAATACCCTTCGCCAGTTGTCCTTTTTGCTTTGTGGTGCGTCCCTCCCACATCTCGACAATAACTACCGGCATAGTTTCTCCTTATAATAAAAAAGTTAATTGAGGATAGTTATTCCACTGTATAAACGATTCAATAATTAATTTTGAGTTAGTCTTTGCGGAACTTTTTCTTCAGGGCATCAATTTCCTGCAGTTTTTCAAAACCTTCCTGACTCAGAGGTTCGCAGCTCTGCATGGCACCGTTCTTCAAATTAATAGCAAAAAGCTGGCGGCACTTCCAGCATTTGTACGGACCTTCATAGGTAGTCTCCAGCAGGGAGATGGTGCCTTCACTGGAGCATTGGGGGCATTTTATTTTACACAACATAACCTAAAAATCCTCCTTAAAGATTTATTATCAGCCAACATTCGTCTTGGAAAAGAATAGATTGGCTATAAGCCCGGCCAAAATAGGAAACATAAAAGTACAGGCAAGGCGAATGGCGGTAAATCTCCAACCCATTAAGCCTACCTCTAGCGGTAAACGGGTAAAAGCCCAAAGTGACCAGCCTGTCATAAAGGCAACCATTGTGCCAATGCTGGCACCGGATTGCAGTAGGCCGGCGGCGATGGGCATCGCTATCATTGGTCCCCCTGGGGTAAGTCCACCAAATACAGTGCCGAAAAATATGCCGCGAAAACCGGATTCGGTACCTATCCACTTTGATATAAATTCGGCGGGGATAACATACTGAATGGTGCCGGCAATAATAAAGGCAAATATTAGAAGAGGCAGAATCTGAAGAAGTATATTCCCGGCTGCCTTTAAGCCAAGGATATGTTCACCGCCTCCCTTCTGATAGGCAATAATAAGGAGGATTATGGCGATGACGCCCATTATAATCGTTGGAATAAGCATCTGACGAAACCTCCTGCTTTTATTCATCATATTATTCATACGGCAACCTGAACAATAATAGTTTTACAGGTTAATATTAGCAATATAACCATTGATAGGCAAATTACGAAAACTAGCCATTCTTCTTAAGAAGAAGGCAGATATTCCTGGAAAATTGTTTAAGCGGGAAACGGTAAGTGCTTTCGGGGTGCGATTCCAGGATGCTGAAACCAGCTTTCCTGACAAGATTTTCAAGTTCTGCATAGGAGAAAAGGTGATAGTAGCGATATAGCATCTTATCCTTCTTACGCCAGGGCACATATAAATCTTTCGGCTTAAACCAGAATCCTAGCTGACATCGGTTCCATACGGTAATAAAAACTTCGCCACCGGGTTTTAAAACCCGTTTAAGTTCGTTTAATGCCTTTAGCCTTTCCTGCTTGCCCTTTATATGATGATAGGTGGCTACCGATATCGCCCAGTCAAATGAATTATCTGGGTAAGGCAACTGTCTGACATCGGCCAGTGATAGCTCCACGTTAAAATCATATTTCAGAGCGTATCTTCGGGCAAGCTTTAACATCTCGTCTGAAAAATCAACGCCTGAAAGTTTAAAGCTATCCTTAAATGGCAGGAAATCGGGTCCGTGGGCGCAGCCGAGGTTAAGTAAGCAGCCATTCCGCCAGCGTTCTGCCAGTCTTTTCAGCTCACTGGTAAAGATAGAACGGTGGCGGAAGTTATACCAGCCGGGCGCTATATGGTTAAAAACATCTTTAAGATTGTCAGTCAATTG
>DAOVXW010000148.1 GCA_030635945.1 Dehalococcoidia bacterium | reverse complement strand
TTGGCAGCCATAACCACACCGATTATAAGCCCAACTAACGATAAGACCGCCTTTATCAAACCCTTCCTCAACCCGATAAAGGCCGGAACAAAAAGTAAAACCAGAAACAATATATCTAGCCAGTTCATTACTTAACTCCTTAATTCCTTTGCCCGTTTATAGGCGGCGGCTACCGCCTGTTTAACCAGTTCTGGAAACTTATCTTTTTCAAATATTTTAAGAGCTTCGGCGGTGGTGCCGCCGGGCGAGGTAACCATTTGCCTGAGTTGAGCCAGTTCCTTATCCGATCTGGCGGCATATTCCACCGAACCGGCTGCCGTTTGCAGGACAAGCTGCCTGGCTGCATCCGGCGGCAGGCCCATATCCACTGCGGCGTCTATTAAAGACTGCATAAAGAGAAAAACATAAGCCGGACCGCTGCCACTTATTGCCGTCGCCATATCTATATACTGCTCATCGGTTACATAAAGCTCCCTGCCCATAGCCTTGAGTATGGAGCCGACCGATGCCCTCTGCTTTTCGGTTATCTCTTCGGTCGCCGTCCAGACTGTCATCCCCATACCGATCTGTGCCGGGGTGTTGGGCATCGCCCGGATGATAGTCTTATACCCAAGCCCTTGTTTCAGGGTAGCAATGCTTCTGCCGGCAATTATGGATAGTACAAGTTGGCCGGAATTGAACCTTCCCTTTAGCTCTGCCATTACATTATCAATATTTTGCGGCTTGACAGCCAGCACCACGATATCACCCCTGGAAACGGCTTCAATATTTTCTTCAGTAATATAAACGTCAAAATCCTGTTTTAGTTGTTTCAGAATCTCCTTATTTTTATCGCTGACCATTATATCCTGCGGCGCGGCTAAGCCCTCGCTCAGAATAGCAGACAGCATCGCCCGCCCCATATTCCCCCCGCCGATAAAGACAATCTTCATATCTGTTAATCCTAACCCCTTTATCCCCTTCTCCTATTAAAAGGAAGGGGGGCTGGTTTTATGAGGGGCCTCGCCCCTCAAACTCCCCTAATACATCTATTTTACTACCAGGTTTATAAGCCTCTTGGGAATATAAATCAGCTTGGCAATCGTTTTGTTTTCAGTGTAAGCCTTAACCTTTTGCCTTTCAAGCGCCAGACTACGGGCTTCGTCTTCGGTTATTGATGCCGGCACGGTTAGCCTGTCCCTCATCTTGCCGTTTATCTGTATTACCAGAGTAATCTCCTCTTCCTTAGCCAGTTCTTCATCCCATTCTGACCAGCGCTGGTTATGGATGCTGTAATCGTTGCCGATTCGCTGCCATAATTCCTCGGTCAGGTGGGGAGCTGTCGGCGCCAGTAAAATCAGCAGGATTTCAATGGATTGCCGCCAGTTTTCCGCGGAAACCGAACCGGCTTCCTTTGCCCTGGTCAGGTAATTGGTGAACTCCATCAGGGTAGATATCATCGTATTGAAGCGAATCTTTTCAAAGTCCCGGGTTACCCTCTTTACCGTCTGGTGAAGAATACGCTTTAATTCCCTGCTGTCGCTCTTACCTTTTATCCTGTAACCCTCCAGCACCAGCTTCCACAGCCGGTTGAACCAGCGGCTAATACCGCTGATGCCGCTGTCGTTCCATTCGCCACCCTGTTCCCAGGGAGCGACGAACATCAGGTAAGCGCGCACCGTGTCCGCCCCCAGCTCGGAGACATAGGCGTCCGGGTTGACCACGTTGCCCCTGGATTTACTCATCTTCTGCTTCTGGGAAATAATTATCCCCTGGTTGAACAGGCGGCTGAAAGGCTCGCTGAAGTCAATCAGACTTATATCCCGAATCGCCTTGGTGAAAAAACGGGAGTAGAGTAGGTGCATTACGGCATGCTCGGCACCGCCGGTATACAGGTCCACCGGCATCCAGTATTTGATATTGCTTTTATCAAACGGAGCATTGTTTATACCGGGGCTGGTATAGCGCAGGAAATACCACGAGGAGCACATAAACGTATCCATCGTGTCCGTTTCGCGTTTGGCAGTACCGCCGCATTTGGGGCAGGTGGCATTGACAAACTGCTGGTTATACTTTAATGGTGATTCGCCGGTGGGTTTGAATTCGGCATCCTCAGGCAGTAGGACGGGCAGCTCTTTCTCCGGTACGGGGACAATGCCGCACTTGTCACAGTAAATCATCGGTATCGGCGCCCCCCAGTAACGCTGGCGCGAGATGAGCCAATCGCGCAGTTTGTAGCTTACCGCCCGCCCGCCCCAGCCTTTTTCCTCCAGAAAATCGGAGACGGCTTCAATACCCTTTTCGTTAGATAGACCGTCAAACTGCCCTGAATTAGTCATAGTACCGGCTTCTATAAAGGCTTCTTCCAGTTCTTCTCCCTGCCAACCCGGCGGCGCTATCACCACGCGGATGGGCAGATTATATTTTTTGGCGAAGGTGAAGTCTCGTTCGTCGTGAGCAGGCACTGCCATCACCGCCCCCGTTCCGTAACCCAGCAGGACGTAATCTGCAATCCAGATGGGCACTTTTTCCCCGTTTAAGCGGTTGGTAACATGGGAACCGGTGAAAACACCGTCCTTTTCCTTCTCGGTGGACAGCCTTTCTATCTCGGTCAGCCGCCGTGATCTGGCGATATACTCCTCGACCTCAGCCTTCTTATCAGGCGTGGTCAGCATGGCAACCAGCGGGTGCTCCGGCGCCAGCACCATGAAGGTAACGCCGAATGCAGTATCCGGTCGGGTGGTGAATACCCGTATCTCTTTTTCATCGACATTTGGGTGGTCCAGAGCAAAGGAAATCTCGGTGCCGGTGCTCCTGCCCACCCAGTTACGCTGCATTATCTTTATACGTTCGGGCCAATCAACACCTTCGTGCTGCATCAGCTCATCGGCATATTTGGTGATGCGGAAGAACCACTGCTCAAGGTCACGGCGGGCCACCGCCGCCCCGCAACGCTCGCAATCACCGCTGCTCAACACCTGTTC
>DAOVXW010000026.1 GCA_030635945.1 Dehalococcoidia bacterium | reverse complement strand
TGTTTTCTTACCAATATGGCTGCCGCCTACACCTCTCCCGCGGTAGCCGCCCGCCAGGGATTATCGCCCACCGGAAAGTAGGCATCTATCCTCAAGGGGATGCTGCTATCAATACCGGAGATGAACCTTGCAACACATTCGACTTCATATGCATCTATATAGGCGGGGATAAGAACAGTTTCAGCCTGTAATTTCTTACCCAAGACGGAAATAGTGGCAAAGTTTCTGAGAATTGTTTTATTTGATTTACCGGTGTAATCCAGGTGAAGATTCTCTGAAAGAGCTTTTATACTGAAAATGACCTCGTCTATGTGCTCCAGGTCGATGAGCTTGAGGCCGTTGGTGAGCATAATGTTATAACAGTTAAATTTGCGATGAAGGGCTTCAGCCAGCGCCGGCAATTCCGGGTCGAGAGCAGGTTCGGTACCCATAAAGATAACCCGCTCAATGTCAATATCCTCAAGAAGCGCCATAACCTCTGCCAGAGATAGAAAGCGGGTCGGCGGGCTCTCTTTCGGTTTTGTTTTCATCTTTGTGACAGGGTCATCGAGCAAACCGAAGTCCAGCTTTTCATAATGTGTGTAGCACGCCTGGCAGCCAAGGTTGCAATCTGTCCAGAGATGGATATCACGTGACTTGAACTCAGGCTCATAAGCGATGTGATATATTTTCATTAAGTCCCTAACTGCAATGATTAATTGCTAAAAGAATGTTTATATCTAATCACATATGGCGGATTAATTCAAAAAGCAACCGAAGTGTATGGTATCGCAGGCTTCTTTTAGTATGCAGAAGGCATAGTTTGTGTTGGCGAAACATCGCCGAAATTTTCTATACGCTCAATTTTCACTGTGACGATATCATCTAAGATGCCCAGGCATTCACCGATTACCTCAACCAGATAACCATTGGTAGTATCACTAAAGCCATCGGAGTATTGAGGTTCGAGTTGCAGAGAGCTGTAAGCAAGATCCAGCACCTCTACCACAAGCTCTTCATGGTCTTCTATCTCTTTATAAAACCACCTCATCATCAGATAATTGCCGCTTTCACTCTCGGTAAAAGTATCGGCCCTGGCTTCTACAATCCATATCTGTTTATCCTGGTACCTGGCTTCGGCTGCAACTTCATCTTTAACGTAATCTTTATATAGCTGGTCGGAAGTTATCATAATCGGGGGTTCATTCTGGCCGGCATTCATTATTCACCTGTTTATCAATATACCACTGGTGTATTTCGTTAATCTTTTATAGCTCAAATGCAACTTTATAGCTGTGGATTGTTGATAATAATACATAAAATATGTAAAATGTATATGACAATTGTTAACATAAACTGAGGCTTTGATAAAAGAAGGAGGCACTTAAATTGTCTCCTTCGTTATTAATTATTTACACTGGTAGCAACGGAGGCTGAGATGCCCATTTATGAATATGAATGCGAAAAATGCGGTTTAAAGCTTGAGATGATGCAGAAACTCGGCGATGACAGTAGGGTTAGCTGCACAAAGTGCGGTGGATGTACACGACGGATATATTCATCGGTACCTTTTATTTTCGGAGGCACACGCTGGGTGGGTGAGAAGAGAAAGAAAAAAGAGAGCACTCCGCCGGTGAAGCCAAAGGATATTAAGGCAAAATCAGAAAAAAACCCCAAGTAAGCTGACACTGTAAAAATTCAAAGCATTGCTTTTTAAGTATGAAGAAATTATCCTTTTAACGAAGAAACATGATCTCCGGCAAGCAGTCGAATCTTCGGTCGCATACAGGACAGTAGAAGGTAATCCTGGTTATTTTGAGGTCTGTGCCAACTGCCCTCTCGAAAGTGGCTACCGAGCATTCCTGGCTATCGTTAGGGCAAACTGCACATAGAGAGTACCTGTAACCGCTTTCGGGATCAAGGAAGTTAATCTCACCTTTTTGCATCATCTGTTCAATCTTTTTATTGTCCTTTATCTTTTCCATTTATCCCTCCGGATTGTCATTATATCACTTCCGCTGGTGTTTCATAGATGAAAGAGTACCCTTATAAATGATATCTTGAACTTATGTTATTATAGGAACGTGCAGGATTTAGTTGATATCACGATTATTGGCGCCGGGGTTGTAGGCCTGGCGGTGGCGGCAAAGGTAGCCGCTAAAAACAGGCAGGTCTATGTTCTGGAGCGGCATGCCACTGCGGGTCAGGAGATAAGCAGTCGCCACAGCGGCATTATACATGCCGGTATCTACTACCCGGAAAATTCATTAAAGGCGAAATTATGTGTCGCCGGCAACCGCTTGCTTTATGAGCTATGCCAGCAAAGCAGTATAGGCTGCAAAAAGACAGGCAAACTGATTGTGGCTACCAGTAAAGAAGAGGCGGAAGAGCTGGAAGCACTGATGGAAAAGGGAAACAAAAACGGCGCTAACGGACTTAAGATGTTGTCAGCAAAGATGCTGAAGCAACTGGAGCCGAACATAGAAGGGGTGGCTGCCATTCTTTCCCCTGAAACCGGGATCATAGATTCGCATGCCCTTATGAAACACTTTGCTACCAGGGCAGGGAGCGAACAGGCCCAGATAGCCTACATGACCGAGGTGGTCGGTATAGAGAGAGCCGACGGTGGTTACAGGGTAGAGGTTAAAGACGGCGAGGGAGGATTTTCTTTTATTACGAGGGTGCTAATTAATTGTGCCGGTTTGAGCAGTGATAAGATGGCTGAATTAGCCGGCATAGGCATAGATATAGATGATGTTGGTTACCGGTTGCATTACTGCAAAGGTGAGTATTTCAGCGTAAGTGGTGATAAAGGAAAAATGGTAAGCAGGTTAATATTTCCGGTGCCGCCGCCCGGGCTAACCGGCGTGGGTATCCATGTTGTCATTGACCTGGACGGGAGGATGCGCCTGGGTCCCAGCATTCGTTACGTCGATGAGATAGATTATAGCGTTACCGACGAGCATAAACAGCTTTTTTATGATTCGGTGAAAGGATTCCTGCCCTTTATAGACTATGACGACCTGCAGCCGGAGATGTCCGGTATCAGGCCCAAGCTTCAGGGGCCGGGCGAGGATATAAGGGACTTCGTTATCAGAGATGAGGGGGACAGGGGACTGCCCGGTTTTATGAATCTTATCGGTATTGAATCACCCGGCTTGACCGCTGCCCCGGCTATAGCCGAATATGTTGCAGGAATGGTTGACGAAGCGCTATCCGGTTCGTAGCAGAACGGTTATTATACTGCGGAGGGAGACTTGATCTCCGCATCTGTCTTGTTGAAAAAGGCAAGCGTATCCTGGGGACAGATTTCTATACATTTACCGCAAAGTGTGCACTTTTCAATATTGAATTCGGGTATGGCTTCCTCTTTATTCCAGGTTATCGCATCGAATTCACAGGCGTTAAAACACTTGCGGCAGTGTATGCAGCCGTACTGGCACTTCCCACGGCCCGGGATATCACGCAAGGGCTCGTAGCTGCAGCGGAATGAAACCTTTGTACCTGCCGGAACCAGCTCAATCAGATTATGCGGGCATTCGCTGACACACAGACCGCAGCCGGTGCACTTTTCGAAGTCTATAACGGCTATGTTCTTCTCTTTATCTATGGATATGGCATCATAGGGGCAAGCCTTCAGGCAATCCCCGAATCCAAGACAGGCATAAGGGCATTTCTTATAGCCACCCCAGAGTTGAGCCGCTGCTTTACAGGATTCTACTCCGGAATAATTATATATAATCTCAGAATTGCCGCCACAACAATGTAAAAGAGCTTTCTTGCGAAGAGCCGAGGCATCCAGTTTAATATCAAGCACTTTCTCCAGGTTACGGATGGTCTCGGAGCTTTGCAGGGCAACGGGGCAGGGTTTTTCCGTAATCATTTTGGTATCCTTGGATAGCTCCTGGGCATAACCAAAACAACCGGCAAAACCGCAGGCGCCGCAATTCACACCGGGCAGGGCACCGCTTATCTCTTCTATCCTCTCAATACCCTTTACTTTGTGTGGGATCTTAACATAGGCAAGGTATATTATGGCACTGGAAAGCATGCCCATGGCTGTTAATATAAGAATAATAACCGGGTTCATTTTAAATCATCCCCCCGAATCCGGAGAAAGCGAGTCCCAGCAGCGTTGCTGTTATGAAAGCTACCGGTAGCCCCTTCATTGATTTGGGGCTGTCGGCTATTTCCAGCCTTTCCCGTATGCCGGACATAATCGCCAGCACCAGTGTAAAACCTATACCGGCGCCCAGGGCGGCTGCTATACTCTCCGGGAGAGAATATGATTCTCTGGCGTTCAAGAGCGTAATACCAAGCACGGCGCAGTTGGTTGTTATAAGCGCAAGATATATGCCAAAGGCATTGTAGAGTGCAAAACTGGTTCTTATAATGAACAGCTCTATTATCTGTACCAGCGATGCTATAACAAGTATATAAATGACGATATCCATAAACTCGACTTCAAAAGGAATAAGGATATATCTGGTAATAATCCAGGTGGCAGTAGATGCAATAAACATCACAAAGGTTACCGCTGCGCCCATACTGACGGCGCTGCTCAGTTTCTTGGATACGCCGAAGAACGGGCACAGCCCGAGGAACTTTACCAGGATAAAGTTATTGATTAAAGCCATACCGACGAATAGTGAAATAAGCTCAGTCATTCTTTTTCCGTCCTATCCATTTGAATAGAGCCATCAGCAGCCCGATAACGAGGAAAGCCCCCGGCGACAACACGAATATAGTCAGCGGGTGTTCGCTGAAAGCCGGCAGCGTAAAAGACAGGCTGCCGGCATTAAATAGCTGTTCAAATAATGATATTGAGATACCGCCCGTCCCCAGTAACTCTCGCAGGAATGAGATTAATATTAAAGCCAGGGCGAAACCGACACCGATACCAAGAGCGTCGGCGATTGAACCGATTACGGGATTCTTGGAGGCAAAAGCCTCTGCCCTGCCGAGGATGATGCAGTTGACAACTATCAGCGGCAGATATATCCCCAGTGACTGGTATAAGGTTGGCACATAAGCCTGGAATACGAGGGTAACGAGAGTAACGAAAGTAGCGATGATGACGATAAAGGTTGGTATGCGCATTATCTTGGGCACAATTTTTCTCGCCGCAGATATTATTACGTTAGAGCAGAGGAGAACAAAAATCACGGCGGCGCTCATTCCCAGTGCGTTGTCAAGCGAATAGCTGACCGCCAGCGCCGGGCATAAGCCTAGAGCAAGTATAAAAATGGGATTGGAAACTCCTATTCCCTTGCTGAACTCCTTGGCAAAACTAGCCATCTGCCTATTCCACTCCCTCTATCAGCTTCACTTTTTCCATAGCCGTATCCCTGACGGCATCAATAACAGCTTCGGAGCTTATTGTCGCCATTGCCAGGCCGTCAATCTGGCCGCCGTCCTGTTTAAAATTGACAGCATCAATGTTCAAACCGGTAAACTGGCCTGTGAAACCATCTCCGGTTATCCTGTCACCAATGCCTGGTGTTTCCTGCTGTGAGAGTATAATTATACCCTTTACCGTTTCCGAATCCTCTAGCCCGACGAGGATAGCGATATCACCGGAATAACCGGTGCCAACGGCAAGGAAAGCATAGCCGATAGTTTCACCGCCAGCCAATAGGGTGTATACCTCGCTGTCTTCATTATCAACGGAGTCGTCCAATTCAGGGAACATGCTCTCCAGCTCTTCCTCCACCTGCTGCTGCAGCCGAGCTTGGAGCTCGGCGCTGGTAAAACTTTCGGTGAAGATAAGCAGGGTTACCGATATAAAAACTATAAGGGTGACAAACAATATCGGATATATTTTACGCAGCAGGCTAGGCATCGTCTTTTACCGCCTTTTTGAAACCGTATGGTTTTACCTTTAAAAACCGGTCAATAAGCGGAGTAACGGCGTTCATCAGCAGTATGGAATAGATAACGCCTTCCGTTGTTACCTCTTTTATTAATGATATTACCAGTACCTCTCCAAACAGCTCTTCCACCAGTTTTAATCCATAGAGCCGCATCAGTACCAGTAATATACCAACACCGATGCCAAAAATAATCCTCCCCTTTTTTGTCATGGGGGATGCCGTTGAATCGGTCGCCAGGAAGAAAGCCCCCAGCATCAGGCTGCCGGTGAGCAGCTGATAAATAGGGTCTGCACCCAGCATGGCGCTGAAAATGAAGGTGGTGGCTATGACTGCCAGCGGTATGCGCCAGTCTATGACACGAAGGTAGATTAATATAATGCCACCGATAAGAATCAGAAGTGCCGAAGTCTCTCCAATCCCACCGCTTGTATCGCCGATGAGCATTGAAAGCTTGCTTGTGTTTGCGGCGAAGTTTTCGCTTAAGGGAGCCGTTGCTAATGTTATTTCGGAGCTGAAGCCCATCGGCGCTATCCATTTCGACATCTCTACCGGGAAGCAGGCATGCATGAAAGCCACACCGCCCAGCACGGGGTTGAAGATATAATGCCCCAGACCGCCGAAAGCTTCTTTGACAATGGCGATGGCGACAAAAGCACCGACGGCTACCATCCATAGCGCTATAGTTGGCGGCATTAACAGCGCCAGCAGCAAACCGATGACAATGGCACTGCCGTCCATAACGAATGCCTGCCCCCTGATCCTCTTGGCAAGGTATTCTGTAATTAATGCAGTAGTGATGCTTACGGCAATTACCGATAAAGCATTGTAGCCGTAGAAATAGATGGCGGCGGCGGTGGGCAGGAGAAGGGCGAACAGGGTAATATACATCATCCTGCTGGACGAAAGCCAGTTTCGTATATGCGGCTCCGGCGAGATGGCCAGTTCCCTGGTTGGAATGTTCTTTTCCTGCATCATTTCTCTACCACTGCCCTCTTTTCCAGTTCGGCTTTGGCTATCCTTATGTACAGCACTAGCGGGATATTCGCCGGGCATATATAGGCGCAGGCGCCGCACTCAAAGCAGCTGTCTATGTAATATTTCCTGCAATCATCATATCTACCGGCCTTAGCATATATGGCAAGCATATTGGGGACAAGGCGCGCCGGGCAAACATCCAGGCACCTACCGCACCTGATACAGTCACGCTCTTTTAAAGGGCTGCTTTTGTCTAATACTATGCTGCTTATTCCTTTAGTAACCGGGAAATCTAGGTCATAAAAGGGGGTTCCCATCATAATCCCGTTTATAATAGCCTCGTCGGCTTCTCCCTTTATACCGCCGCAGTAATCAATCAGATTTCTCAGGGACGTGCCCAGCCTTACCGAAAGGTTCATTGGCCGGTTAACGCTGCCGGCAATGGTTATAACCTTTTCGATAAAAGGTTTGCCGGAGCTTATGGCATCATTTATAGCCTTTGCCGTAGCCACATCAAATACAGCGACACCGACGTCGGCCGCCGTCCCGTTGGCAGGAATGTCTATATCCAGAACAGTCTTTACAAGGCTTATTTCGG
>DAOVXW010000175.1 GCA_030635945.1 Dehalococcoidia bacterium | reverse complement strand
TAAAAAGCTTGATTTCACTGCCGAGATGGCTAAATACAAAGCAGGGGGAAGGCAATATGTTATGGCTGGCGCCGAAAAGGTGTTGGTAGCCAATATTAGCTTACCCAAAAGTGAATCGGTAAGAAGTAAAAATGAAAAGGTAATGGATGTTCTGCTGGAAGTTAAGAACGATAAACAGAGAACGAAAGAGGTCATAGATAAAATCAGGCACATTTTCAATCATTTTAACGAGCAGGGCAAGCAGCAGCAACAGCAAGCCTATGAATCGCTCAAAATGCAGTTTACATCCAGATTGCAGCAGGTAGTTAAACAGCAGACAGGCTCGGAAGGTGAGCTGGATATAAACGTTGAAAACCTGCCCCAGTTCAAAGAAGAATGGCAGAAAATGCTGGCTAAAATGGATGAGCAATATAGCAAACTTCTCAGTGAATACAGGCAGGAACTAAGGGATATAAATTAGCTGTCAGGGCACATCTGCCGGAGAATGTTATGAGAGTAGACGACGAGAGAATAGAAGATGCCGTCAGGCACACTGAAATACTCAGGTTACCAAAGCAGTCGCTGGCGACATTCGGCACCACGAATATAGGTTATTATATGGTAACTAGCCCTGCTTATGCCGAAATAAACAAAAAAAACAGCGAAACTGTGATCAGGGAAGGCAGGGTGATAGCCGAGAAACCGCGCATAGTAACACCTTACTATATGTCCCAGCTTGAAGGTTTCAGCGCAGATGCCAGGAAGTATTTCAATACAGTAATTCAGAACTATGGAGAGGATGCCCCCGGGCTTTATTATACTTACCGCAACGAACCCGGAAAACTTACCATCGTTACCGAGGAGATGAAGGCTGTATTGGATAGATTAAACAGCGAGATTGACAGGCGCGGCGACCCGCTGGTTACCATCATCAAGGGACAGGACGAGCTGTGGGATGTATCCTTAATGCGTTTTATCTACGAGATTACAAGTATCTCAATGCATGATAATCTTTCGCAGCTTATGTCGAGGGGGCTTCTGGATGTGGATAAAGGTGGCGTGCCGATGGATGCCAGGCTGCGGATTGAGGAACTTTTTGCGAGACTGGCAAAAGGAGAACTTAACCCCGGTGAATTGAAGGATGAACTGGAGCGCTGGAATCTGTTTGAAGAATACCAGGACAGATTTTTCAATATGTTGCGGCAGAGATAATAATTCAGTAAAAAACTATGAATATTTCACTTATAGAAGCCAGAGACCTGTCAGAGGCGTGGTTTCTGTGTTTACGTAAGACGCTGGCCGAAGGCTATGAATACAGTATCGAGCGGGGTAGTTATGCCGGCCAGTTCCGCAAGGAACTGGACTTGATCGTAGTTAAGATAAGCAATCCGGGGAACAGACCTTTGACCCCGGATGTACCGCAGGGAGTACCGGCGCCGACGACGATGGAATACATAGAAAGCTACCTGCCATACCTTATGACGGCTCATCGGGCTGAGGAAGAGCAGTATACCTACGGGCAGTACCTTGAGGGGCAGATTACCGAAGTGATAAAGATGTACAAGGAAAATGGTTACAATACCAACCAGGCTTATATGGCTGTCGGTGACAGCCAGTCTATCTTCCTCCCTGATCCACCCTGCCTGCGGGGCATTGATACAAGGGTAAGGTATGGAAAACTGCATTTCATCGCCTATTTTCGCTCCTGGGACCTGTGGGCAGGCTTTCCATCAAACCTGGCGGCTATGCAGTTATTGAAGGAGTACATGGCTTCCGAGATAGGAGTAGAAGACGGCGAAATGATTGCCACAAGCAAAGGGATGCATCTCTACGAATATTCCTGGGAACTGGCAAAAACCACCGCCGGAGTAGCTTAAGTCGGATTAAGCGGGGTCTTTTTGATTACACTGATGTTAAGATAGAGATCACCCGTTTTTTTATTCTCTGTCAACCCCATCCCCTTGAGCCTGATCCTGGTGCCTGTTCTGGCTGAAGGCGGTATTTTTACAATGAGCTTTTTCCTTCGATTGCCCCGTTTATAGCTGATCTCCTTCTCGCAACCGGCAGCAATTTCTTCCGCTGTCAGCTCAAGTTCAATATGCAGATCCAGGTTGGGAGTATATTCAATCCCCAGCAACCTTTTGAGCATAAAGCGGCTGAATCGGGCAATTGCTTTTGTCAGCAAACGCTCCAGCCAGTTCTGTTTACGGATTGAAACTCCGGGAGAATGCTGCTGATAAGCCCTGCCACTGCTACCGGACTGGCTGTAAAAATGGAATACGCTACCACTGCCGCCGGAAAAAACCCGGTTCATAAAATCGCGGTCGAACCTGAGACCAGCCTTGGAGAACATGCGGTTCAGTTCATCAATGGAAGCCTGGTTGTTAAAAATGCCCTGGAATATGTCCTGCTGGGAATATTGAAAGCCACCATAGCCGGCACCGGTAAAAGGATTCTTGCGGGCATTATCATACTGATGCCTTTTATTCTTGTCACCCAGTACGGCATAGGCTTCATTTATTTCCTTGAATCTAGCTTCTGCCTGTTTTTCGTTACCCGGATTTTTGTCCGGATGGTGTTCGAAAGCAAGCT
>DAOVXW010000142.1 GCA_030635945.1 Dehalococcoidia bacterium | reverse complement strand
TGCCTCCAGTCAAAATAAATATTTTTTTATTTCCCCTATTGACTTTTGCCACCTGGCGAATTACAATAGTTTGTTATGAGTATAGAAATCAGTCTCGGTGAAATAATCAGACAACAAAGGATTACCATGCCCCTGACGCTGCAGGAGCTTGCCGACCAGGCACATGTATCACCATCCCACCTGGGTCGGATAGAAAGGGGCGAACGTTTCCCGTCAGCCCGTATTCTACGAAAAATCGCCAAGCCACTGGGTTTTAAAGAAGACGAGCTGTTCACCCTGGCCGGCTACCTGTCCCCCCAGCCCGGTTCGGTATCGGAAGAACGACTGAGCTACAGTGGTAGACGCCTGGACCCGTATGTCTCCAAGGTATTATCCCAGGAACCAGCCGAGATTCAGCATGCTGTCATTGGCATTCTATCCATGTTAAAGAGTATTGCCAAAAACATGGCTAAGTAAAGCCGCCAAACACAGCTTCGGGTAATGCCCCGTTTTCTTAAATAACTGTCTTGATAAATAAGTGTCACTAAGGTATAGTTTAACCCTAAATGATGGTAACAGTTGAGGCAGATTTGAAGTTATCGCTTAACCCCACGGCCTTATCATTATTGACCCGGGTAGAAGATTTCCTTGCCGAACATAATATCCGGGCATATGTTGTCGGTGGTTTCTTGCGCGACCTGGTGATAATCAGGGATACGGCCGATATTGATATCGCCCTGGAAACAGATGCGCTCCACATTGCCCCCCGGATAGCCGACCATCTTGTTGGTAAGTTTATATCTCTGGATGAAATGAATGGAGTAGGCCGGATAATTCTGCCAGAGCCGGGGGAGCATCCCGATAGCAGCCAGTGGCAGATAGACTTTTCAACTATAGAAGGCAGCATTGAACAGGATCTCGTACGGCGTGATTTCACAATAGATTCCATGGCTATTGGCCTGGATAAGATTGTAAAGGGCGCAGCGACTTCTGAAATCATAGACCCCTTTAACGGACTGGAAGACATCGAACGGCAGGTTGTCAAAGCAACCGGCGACACTATTTTCAAGGATGATGCGGTGCGCCTGCTGAGGGCGGTTCGCCTGGCTGCCGAACTCAACTTTACTATCAGCCCGGAGACGGAAACCCTGATACGTCAAAGCTGCCACCTCCTTGCTGCTGTCTCCGGAGAGCGGGTGAGGGAAGAGCTGTTAAGACTATTGGTAAACGCCGATAGTGGCCGGCTGCTGCTCTATCTGGATGACCTGGGATTACTAACGACAATGATTCCGGAGCTTGCCGAAACAATGGGAGTCGAACAGCCCAAAGAGCACCAGTGGGATGTTTTTAACCACTCGGTTAAGGTTGTAGATGCTGTCGACTTTATCATCAGAAAAGGAAACTGGCAATATGCCGGCAAAGAGGTGCTGGACTATATACACTGGTCGGTAGAGCTGGCCAAGCATTTCGAACTCAAGATTAGAGGCCGCAGAAACAGAAGGATGCTTCTCAAACTGTCGGCATTGCTGCATGATATCGCCAAGCCGCAGACAAAAGTTTTAAATGACCAGGGTAGAACACGATTTTTTGGACACCCGAGGCAGGGAGCGCCAATAGCCGCCGCTATACTGGAAAGGCTCCGCTTTAGCACCAAAGAAGTGAAGCTGCTGGCAGCCGTTGTGCGCCATCACCTGCGCCCGGTACAGACAAGCCATGGCGAATTGCCCACCGGCCGGGCTATATACCGATACTTCCGTGATACCGGTGACGCTGCCATTGACGTCCTCTTTTTCAGCCTAGCCGACCACCTGGCTACCAGAGGGGATAATCTGGATATGGCGAATTGGCAGCAGCATACTTCTCTGGTAAATTATATACTGGAACAGCAATCAACACAGGGGAACAGAGTAGCGCCGCCAAAGTTAATCAGCGGGCACGATTTAATCAGAAACTTCAATCTCAAACCGGGGCCAGAGGTCGGCAGGATTCTTGAGGAAATACGCGAGGCCTATGCCTGTCAGGAAATAACCACCAGGGATGAAGCCCTGGCTTACACCGGCCGTCTTCTATCATCAAAGGAGGGGGATTAACGCTGTCTTTTTTATAAAGGTGGTTTTATTATAAAGCTATGAATCCAAAAAATCTTGCGGTATTGCTGATAATAATCGTTATATTCACCCTCTCCCTGCTTACCGTACTGCCGATTGACAAAGGGCTGCTGGGTGGCAAGGGAATACTGCTCGGGCTGGACCTTCAGGGTGGCATCCACCTTGTTTACCAAGCCGACCTATCCAATGTCGAAGCAGGCAAGGAAGATGAAATAATAGATGGGGTGGTGTCGGTCATCGCCAATCGAATAAATCCACTGGGGGTAACCGAGCCGGTTATCGCCAAACAGGGAACGGACCGTATAGTAGTTGAGCTGCCTGGCCTAGATATTACCGATGCTCAGAAAGAACGCATCGGCAGAACAACTTTGCTTGAGTTTCGCGAACTCGTAATTGAAGACGGGGAGGAGAAATGGATACCGACTGTCGGCATCATCAATGGCGAGGAGAAGGTGCTGAACAGCAGTTATTTTAAGGAAAACACGTTCGTTAACAGGGATGATTTTGGCAGGATATACCTTGTATTTGAATGGAATGAAGAGGGCAGCCAGCTTTCGGAGCAGATTACCACCCGGCTGCTGGGCGAGCTGTTGGGCATCTTCGAGGGCGATGAACCTTTAAGAGGGGAGGACGGGCATTCTATAGCTCCTAAAATCAATGCTATAATTATCGACAGCGGCCAGATTGAAGGCTTAAGCATAAACGACGCTACCGAACTGTCAAATCAACTGAATGCCGGGCGTCTGCCAGTGCCCCTGGAAATCATCTACGAAGAAACCGTCTCCCCGGCACTGGGCGCTGATTTCGTCGATTTAAGCGCAAAGGCGGGGATAATAGGCATAGCACTGGTGATGCTTTTTATGGTGCTATATTACCGTCTGCCGGGACTGGTCGCTTCGCTAGCTCTTATCTTTTACGGCGTAGT
>DAOVXW010000045.1 GCA_030635945.1 Dehalococcoidia bacterium | reverse complement strand
TGGCAGTCGAAGCACCGGCGGATATAACCATATTTGACCCGAAACTTGAGTGGACGGTGGATACCGTCAAGTTTGTTTCCAAAGGCAAAAACAATCCCCTCAACGGTGAAAAACTGAAGGGTAAAATAATAGCAACCATCTATAAGGGGAAGTTTGTCTACAAAGATGATTCTGTCAGGCTTGAGGCAAAAGCATGACCGAGAGGGCAATTTTAGTCCTTGAAGATGGTTCAATCTATGAAGGTTTTTCTTTTGGCAGCCCGATGGATAGCTATGGCGAGGTGGTCTTCAACACTAGCATGGCAGGCTACCAGGAGATGCTCACCGATCCCTCCTACGCCGGACAGATTGTAGTACCCACCTACCCGTTAATCGGCAATTACGGCATCAATGATGAAGATTTTGAATCAAAGCAAATTCAGGTTAGCGGATTTGTAGTACGTGAGGAATGCACCCAACCCAGTCACTATCTCAGCAACAAAACCGTCCATCAATACCTGCTTGAAAATAACATCCCCGGCATCTGCAGCATAGACACGCGGGCGATAACCCGTAAGCTACGCTCCGCCGGCGTGATGATGGGTGTGCTGACAACCACCAGAACCCCCAGCCAGGCGCTTGAAGAGCTGCGTGGTGCACCTGACTATGACACTATTGATTTCGTACGCCAGGTATCCACCGAAGAGCCATACGAATGGCCGCTGGCGGTTGATAAGCCTGAATATAACATCGTTGTGCTGGACAGCGGGCTTAAGTACAACATCCTGCGTATCCTGAGCAGCCTCGGCTGCAAGGTCACAGCCCTCCCCTGCACCACCCCTGCCGAGGACATCCTGAAGCTGAACCCGGATGGCATCCTGCTTTCGCCGGGCCCCGGCAACCCGGAGCTACTGGATTACATCGTTGATACCGTCAAGGCGCTGGTGGATAAGAAGCCGATGATGGGCATCTGTCTCGGCTCGCAGCTTATCGGCAGGGCTTTCGGCGCCAAAAATTTCAAATTAAAGTTTGGTCACCGCGGCGGCAACCACCCGGTTAAGGATTTAAGCGACGGGCGTGTGTATATCACCTCCCAGAATCACGGCTATGCCCTTGACCCGGATAGCGTCGTTAATGGGCTGGAGGTGAGCCATATAAACCTTAACGACGACACGGTGGAGGGCGTGCGCCACAGGGAGCTGCCCATTTTTGCCATCCAGTATCATTCGGAAGCCTCCCCCGGCCCCCTGGATAATATGTATTTATTTGAAAAGTTTCTGGATATGATTCGAGAGTGCAAGTAGATGATATTTATTGGGGATGGTTTCAAGGGATTATGTTCTTTATTTGTAGGAACCCTATCCCCTTTATCCCTTTCCCCTTACGAAGGGGGAAGGGAAATTATTAGAAAGAGGGGTTTCACCCCTCTTAAACCCTCTTTCTTGGAGGGGAGGTAAAAAATGATTAAAGATAAAAGGTTTGAAAAAATACACGAAGGTGTTTATCAAGAACTACTTAAGGCAAATCATCACTTTGAAATATTCTGGAGCATACGAACAGCTCCAGACGATATCGCTAAAGCGACAAGAGTACATCTAACTTTCTTTTTCTTTACGATGTGGGCAAATAGTGACCGTTTTTGCCTCGCTTTAAATAATGTTCTTAAACATAACAAAAATACATATAACTTCTACAAATTATTCAATTATATAAGGAGTTATCCTGAATTATCAGCTTTGATTTCCGAAGAAGAGATTGTTGAAATGGAAGAGGCCATCAATTCACATGAAGACTTGATTGAAAGGTTACGAAAGGTTCGTGACAAATACATTGCTCATAAAGAAATAATTCCAGAGCATCTAAAGGAAGAAATTACATACAAATACGAGGAGGGGAAAGAATTACTAATAGACCTTAATAATATTCTCCAAAAGCTTTCCCACGCATATGATAGTAATGGTTATTGGCACGATGATAATAACCTCCTTAGTGCTAATCCTAGCCTTAATGTTGAATATGTATTAAGAAGCTTAACTGAGCACTATAATAGACCGCTAGAACAAAGAGGAGTTGTTGATATAAATGCCACAAAAACCTAAAAAAGTCTTGATTATCGGCAGTGGGCCCATCGTCATCGGGCAGGCGGCGGAGTTTGATTACGCCGGTACACAGGCATGCAAGGCGATGCGGGAGGAGGGGGTTACATCGGTGCTGGTGAATTCCAACCCGGCAACCATAATGACCGACGAAGGCATCGCCGATATCGTCTATATAGAGCCGCTGACGGTGGATATGATAACCCGTATTATAGAGAAGGAGCGCCCGGACGGGCTGCTGCCGACCCTCGGCGGGCAGACGGGGCTTAACTTGGCGATTGATTTAGCCGACGCCGACGTGCTTGAGAAATACAACGTAAAAGTGCTCGGCACGCCCATTGAAACGATAAGAATGGCGGAAGACCGCCAGCTTTTCAAGCAGATGCTTATCAGAATCGGTGAGCCGGTGCCGCCCAGCCAGACGGTAACCAGCCTGGAGGAAGCCCGTAAGGCAGTTAAAGAAATAGGCTTGCCCCTCATCATCCGCCCCGCCTATACACTTGGCGGAACGGGGGGAGGTTTTGCCAACAACTGGGATGAGCTTGATTCAGTGGTAGCCAGCGGCCTTGCCTCCAGCCCCATTCATCAGATACTGCTGGAGGCTTCGTTGGTCGGCTGGAAAGAGATTGAATACGAGGTTATGCGTGATGGCGCCGATACCTGCATCACCATCTGCAATATGGAAAACTTTGACCCGATGGGTGTCCACACCGGCGACAGCATCGTGGTCGCCCCCAGCCAGACACTGACAAACAAGGAATATCAGATGCTGCGCAAGGCAAGCTTGAATATAATTCGGGAACTGGGTATCGAGGGCGGCTGTAACGTCCAGCTTGCCCTGGACCCCAACAGCGAGCAATATTATGTCATTGAAGTCAATCCCCGCGTCAGCCGCAGTTCCGCCCTCGCCAGCAAAGCCACCGGTTACCCCATCGCCCGCGTGGCTGCCAAGATAGCCGTCGGCAAGCGGCTGGACGAGATTCCCAACGCTGTAACCGGCAAGACAATGGCTTCCTTCGAGCCGGCTCTGGACTACATCGTGGTCAAGATTCCCCGCTGGCCCTTTGATAAATTCGATTCCGCCGACCGCATCATCGGCACCCAGATGAAGGCCACCGGCGAGGTGATGGCTATAGACCGCACCTTCGAAGCCGCCATGCAAAAGGCGATTCGTTCGCTTGAATTCGGCAAGAAATCACTCCTCTGGGAAGACCCCAGATGGACAGGCGAAGATATGGATAGCTATCCGCTTGAACCTAACGACCTGAGGTTATGGGCAATAATGGCGGCTTTAAGAAGAGGCATAGCCCCCTGCGATATATTTGAAAAAACCAAAATTGATCTGTGGTTTTTAGATAAGCTGGCCAATATTATAGATATGGAAAAGAAACTGCTGGCGGAACCGCTGACACCAGAGCTTTTATGGCAAACAAAGCGGCTCGGCTTCTCCGACGAGCAGATTTCTACCCTGGCTGACAGACTTCCGGAGCAAGTGAGGAAATTAAGGCATGACTGGAATATCAAGCCTGTTTACAAGATGGTGGATACCTGCGCCGCCGAGTTCGATGCCGTTACCCCTTACTTCTACAGCTCTTACGAACAGGAAAACGAGGCGTTACCACACCTTGGGAACAAGGCAGTGGTTATCGGCAGCGGGCCGATACGCATCGGGCAGGGTATAGAATTCGATTACTGTAGTGTCCATTCCGCCCGGGCATTGCAGATAGCCGGCTACCAGAGCATAATGATTAATTCCAACCCGGAGACAGTTTCCACCGATTTTGACACCAGTGGCCGCCTTTATTTCGAAGCTCTGGACAGCGAAAGCGTGCGGGATATTATTGAAAATGAAAGCGGCGAGAACGGCAATATGACGACGCCGTCTATCGTGCAGTTCGGCGGACAGACGGCTATAAATCTGGCCGAGCCGCTTTCCCGCGCCAATATGCCCATTCTCGGCTCCAGCTCGGATACCATAGACCTTGCCGAAGACAGAAAACGCTTCGAGAACCTGCTTAACCAGCTGGGTATCGCCCAGGCGCCGGGCGCGGCGGTCAACACCGTCGAAGAAGCTCTCAAGATAGCCAAACACATCGGTTACCCAGTGCTGGTCAGGCCCAGCTATGTGCTGGGCGGCAGGGCTATGGAAATCGTCCACAATGATAAAGAACTGGTAATATTCACCAAAGCCGCCGCCGCTCTGGATACCGGCCACCCCGTGCTTATAGACAAATATCTGCTGGGTAAAGAGGTTGAGATAGACGCCGTCTGCGACGGTGAAAGGGTTTTTATTCCCGGCATAATGGAGCATATAGAGCGAGCCGGCGTCCACAGCGGTGATTCAATGGCGGTCTACCCCGGCATCAATCTAAGCCAGTCTGAAATAGACACCATCGTTGATTATTCAATACGCATCGGGCTGGCGCTTAACGTCAAGGGGCTGATGAATATCCAGTTTGATATCGTGCCGGATGCCGAATCCGGCGGCTCAAAGGTCTACGTGCTGGAGGTCAACCCCCGCGCCAGCCGCACCATCCCCTTCATCTCCAAGGTAACCGGCGTGCCGATGATGGACATCGCCACCAAGGCTATGCTGGGCACCAGCCTCAAAGAGCAGGGTTATGAAAGCGAGCTTTTCCCCCCAAGAAAGCTTATTGCCATAAAAGCCCCTGTTTTTTCCATGTCCAAATTGCTCGGCGTCGATACTCATCTTGGCCCGGAAATGAAATCCACCGGCGAGGTTATGGGCATTGACTTCACTTTCAATGCCGCCCTGTCGAAAGCGTTGCTGGCTGCCGGCTTGATACTGCCCGAAAAAGGGGCTATCCTTTTCAGTATTGCCGACAGGGATAAGGATGAAGCACTGCCTGTAATCAAGAGGTTTTTCAATGCCGGCTACAGGCTTTATGCCACCGAAGGCACTTCGGCCTTTCTTCAGGCTGCCGGCTTGCCGGTAAAAATGATAGGCAAGAAATTGAGCGAGGGGCATCCTAACGTGGTCGATATTATCAAAGACGGCACTGTAGACGGCGTTGTCAATACAATTACCGGCGGCCGCATTCCGCTGAGGGACGGCTTCCACATACGCCGGGCGGCAGCCGAGAAACGCATCCCCTGTTTTACTTCTCTGGATACCGCCAGAGCCGTCGCCGAGGTGCTTACCGACAGCCACCAGGCTTTTAGCGTTAAACCCCTGCCGGATTACCGAAATGGGGATTCAAGATGAAATCAATTAAAGCAAAGGTTATTTCCAATAGTGAGGTTATGCCCGGGGTTTCCCTTATCTGGCTGGAATCCCCACAGATAGCATCAACCGCCAAACCGGGGCAGTTCATTATGTTGCAATGCGGCGAGGACAACCTGTTGCGGCGGCCTTTAAGCATTCATAATGTTGATGACAACAGAAGCAGCCTTGCCGTTTTGTTTTCTATCGTTGGCAGGGGAACAAAATGGCTGGCACAACTCAAATCCGGCAACAGCATAAACCTGCTTGGTCCGATGGGCAACGGTTACTCTATTAACCCCACTTCCCGCAACCTGTTACTGGTGGGGGGAGGCA
>DAOVXW010000151.1 GCA_030635945.1 Dehalococcoidia bacterium | reverse complement strand
TGACTTTTTTCAAAAAAATATTATCCTATAGCAAGGAAGTAACTTTTCAGTATCATTTAAGATTAGGGATATAACCATGGCTGCAAAAAATAATATGCGTTGGGTGGCCTTTGCTCTGACAAAAACCCAAAATAGCTCTCGCCAAAAAAACAAAGGCATTGCTATCCTTTGGCTGGCCGTTACGTTAATAATTCTGATACTATTTATGGGCCTCTCTATAGACGGCGCGAGGTTTTATTTTGCCGCTCATCAGCTCCAGAACGCCGCCGATGCCGCCGCATTAGCCGGGGCGAGGATAGTACGAGTTGACCAGGACGAAGCACGCAACCAGGCACAGTATATCGGGGGGGAAAACTCAACGCTTGGCGACTCGGTCGTTCTTAATCTGAATAGCGGAAATGACCCAAACGGTGACATTGTCATCGGGCGGTTCTATTATGATGAACGAGGTTTTATACCGCTTCAAGACCTGCCGGAAGATGTAAAACCCGATGCTCTAAAGGCAGTCACCAAACGTACTGAGAGTGAACACGGGGCAATCCGGTTATTTTTCGGGCCAATTGTAAATGTTGATACAGTCGATGTCTCACGTGTTGCGATTGCACAGGCCATAGGCGGCTGGGGTGCGGGGATAATCGCTTTGGATTGTTATGCATCGCCTGGCCTAAGCATACCAGATGCAGCTTCGGATGTAACTATTATAGGAGAAGGTGGAATTCAGGTAAATTCAAGCGCTGATGTTGCTTTTTATACAAATAAAAATACTGAATATGACCCTATTCCGGAAAGCATAAATGTTAACGGCGGTATACTTGACCATAAATTCCCTGATGCTCTTTTGCCTGTCACAAATTTAGGAGCACCTCAAATGCCCGACCCATTGTGTCCGGACGCCCAGTGTGACGGCAGTGTTGCAGGAGGTGATTGTTTGCCTGAACCTGCCTTTGGTGCACCGATACAGACAGAGACTGTCGATTTGGAACCGAATGAGACAAGGACAATCGGGCCGGGTTATTATCCTGGTGGAATCAAGCTATTAAGTAGCACAGAAACGCTGATTCTTGAGCCGGGTATCTATATTCTCGACGGCGAGGGCCTCTATATAAACGGAGGCAATCTATTGGCTACTGACGGTGTGATGTTCTATATAACAGGTGACGGTAAAGTTGATACGCAGGGAAATGGAACCGTACAAATCAACACCAATTCCGAGATTGAGGAAGGGCCTTTCGCAGGTATAGCAATCTACCAGGACCGCGATAATCATAATGATGCAAGTATTCATGGAACCGGCAATCTCAATATCGTAGGCACGATTTATTTCCCCCAAAACCATGCCTTGATTACTGGTACTGGCGACGGTTTCGGAACCCAGTTGATTGCTAATACAATTGAGATTGGCGGCCACGGTACTATACAAATCAACTATGACGGACGCAATCCATTCCCTGCCAACAAGGCAATCTTAGTATGGTAGTAAGTTTATGCGCTATTTGCATCACCTGATACAAATACTTATGCTATGCAACAAAGCCTAATTTCGTGTCTCTGTTTTGTCACCACCAGTACTGAATTTCATAATTGGCGTGCAAAACAAACATTTATTTTTTACCTAAAAACAAAGATTTTATAAGATCTTCAAATAAAAAACGGATATATAATCCTATTTTTGCTAAAAAAATTTTTAAAAGTGCATTTTGGGGTAAATATTGCTGGTTAATTTTGATTGCTTAGCCTAGATCATCCATGGCTGGTGACAAATTGGAGACAAACTGGCACGCTTGAAGGGCTAGAATTATGCCACAACATACACTTTCAGTTCGGTAACATATTCCGTAGCTGTGCTTAACATAACTGGAGTAATACTAAGGAAATACCAACTAGAATTCTAAAAGCTTGACCTTTGATGCCCAATGTGGTAAGCTTGGTAAATTGGGTTAATTGCGCAAAATAATCTATAAAGATTGTATTTATAAGAAGTTACAGCGCATTAAAAGGGAAAAGAGCTATAACTATATAGCATAATAAGCGTCTAATCCTTTTGGAGGATGGAAAGATGCTCAATAAAGTTCCACCTATTTTGCTTATTTCAATCGTATTTGTAACAACCTTTAATTCTACACAGTTAGATGCGGCTGAAACCACCGTCACTAAGTATTACAACAATGCTAAAGCTGCAATGGCCTTAAATTATGACACTGAGCTTTATATGGCTGGGATGATACACAGTAGTGGTGGTTATAATCCACCTACAGCAGCATCACGAGCACAGGAAACATTAGATGGATGGCCTAATATTATCACTGACTGTGAATCTTATGATATTCCAGTCAGTTTTAACATCTGTGGCTATGAAGCTGTATTTGGTGATGCCGGACGAAACGAGGTAAATGAGATCGACGTTTATCACACCTGGCACTCTGACAGTCACTGGGATACTAATACATGGTATTCTGATATGCCCGCCAGTGGAGGTAATTATACGACGGTAGGCGACCTTAGCGGATACACCAGAAGCTACAGCCTGATTTACGGAGGACCATTAACCGAGCAAACTATGAACTCAGATGTTCCGTTCGAGATTTCCTATCATAATTTCGGACATGAGAGTTTGAGCGATATAAACGATACGATAATGGATGCGACCTTCAGGCTCGGTATTGAATACCACAAAAGGATAGGCTCAAAATTAACTGCGGAATGTCCGCCCTGGAATAACAATCCTCAAACACCAAAATATCCCATTTATGTTCAGAATGGGATGTTTGTATTCAACCGGAGTGAAGCTTCGGGTGATCCTTATGAAGTCATTGAAGATCTCTGGATAGTATCAAGAGGCGGCGCATTTAGTGCCAGTACTGACCTGACAAGCTCAATAGACACTGCGATAAGTAACGGCACGGTATTGGCTCATTATTCACATCCGGAAGATGGTT
>DAOVXW010000177.1 GCA_030635945.1 Dehalococcoidia bacterium | reverse complement strand
TCGCTCCCGGCTGTAAATCAATCGTCGGCTTATCTAATGTTTCCAACGGTGCACCATCGCATCTCAGGCCATATCTAAACCGCACCTATCTGGCGATGCTGATGAAATATGGTATCTATTCAGCCATTGTTGATGCTTTTGATGAAGAGCTGGTAAGACTGGCAAAAGGTGAAATGCCTGATATAGTCAGCCTGGTACATAGTATGATGGATGGAGAAAATCCCGATATGTCTTCGTTAAGCCTTAAACAGACAGAATACGTAAAAACCGTTCGAGTGCTTAACGGAGAAACGCTTTTTTCAAATTCCTGGCTTGAGATTTAGATTAGCAAAATGGAAGGAAAGAAGTTAATCCCTCCGGATCAAAAGGACTATAAATACGGCCTCGAAACGGCCTTTAAACTGGCTGGCGAAAAGCAAGCCAGTCTTAATATAGAAGAGCAGTGCAATAAAGCCGGCGCTTCTTTTAAATATGTAAACGGCAAAAAGACCATCTTCCTTGATTATCTTGGCATTCCATGCATCATTACTTTGCCGGAGATGGACGTCTCCCCTGCAGCTGCCAGCCATGAAACCCTGCAACCAAGAGACAGGCTGCTGATACTGCATTATTTAATAAATGCCGATGGCAGCCAGCCTGAAGGCAACAGAATAACCTATAAAGAAATACCCGATGGTGCAACATATTTCCCCACATTCTACAAGAGGGCGATAAAACCCCTGCTTGACAATTTTGCTAATGAAGGAAATAAACTGCTTGATATTTCCGCCGGACTGGGTGGCATTAAGGCGGATTATGGTGATTTATCCGTAACAATCAATGCTTTTCAACGGGTGCCGCTGACTTTTGTATTATGGTATGGAGATGATGAGCTTGCCCCCGAGGGTAATATTCTGTTCGACAGCAATATAACGGGCTACCTGCCAGCCGAAGATATTACTATTCTTTGTGAGATTATTGCCTGGAAGCTGGTAAGATTACAAGGGAAATTCTAAAATAATGAGAACTGCTTTTCTTGTCTATTCTACAGTTACACTCTTTGCCAGATTTCGCGGGAAATCTATAGGGCAGCCTCTTTCTAAGGCTGTATAGTAAGCCAGCAATTGCAGGGCTACTACATTTACTACCGGTGAAAATATATAATCAACCTTCGGTATCGTTATCACATAATCAGCCAACTCTCCAACAGCCCCGTTTTTTTCTTCGGAAACCACTATAACCGGCGCTCCCCTTGCCTTTATTTTCCTTCTATTATTTATCATGGCATCAAAGGTGTTATCTTTAGCTACCACATCGACCACCAGTGTATCCTTGCTCAGCAATGCAAATGGCCTCAGTCTTTTTCCTTCATCGGCTGCCAGAATAACTGCCTGCTTCATAATCCAAGCCTCCTAATAAATCCTTGAATCCGGCATTATAACCCCACTTGCTACAACACCCGGTCCAATGATCGTATTGTTACCGATAACACTGCCCACGTTTATACTGGCGTTGATTCCGGTTTCAACCCCATCGCCTACTATAGCTCCCAACTTGTGTCTTTTTGTGTCTATACCATAAATAAGCACATTTTTACTATCCAGCCTTAAGTTAGCAATTTTTGTACCCGAGCCAAAATTACAGCCTTCGCCGATAACGCTGTCTCCTATATAATTGTGGTGCGGTATTTTCGTATACCTCATTATTATCGAACCCTTTATCTCAACGGCGGCGCCTATACGGCAGCCGTCACCTATCGAGGTAAATGGCCAGATATAACAGTTGGGACCGATATCGCAGTCATTGCCGATAACAACAGGCCCGGTTATATAAGACCCTGATCTTATTATTGTATCGGCGCCGATAGAAACAGCCCCCTGGATAAACACATTTTCTTCAATTCTACCCTCACTTTTTACTTCACTGCCGATAAATGCATCATTGGCAGCCAGTAAATCCCATGGATAACTGCATTCAAGCCAGTAATCTATCCGCTGGCAGATAATGATTTGCCCCTGCTCCAGCATAAGCTGCAGCGAATCTGTTATTTCACGTTCGCCTCTCATTGATTTCGGTGTATTATCTATGGTATCAAATATATCCCGTTTGAATAGATATATTCCTGTATTAGCCATATTTGATGGAGGTTCGTCACTTTTCTCGTAGATTTGTTTTAATTTATTGCCGTCTAGTTCAACCACCCCCAGTCCGCTTACATCCTCCACCTCTTTAATACCGATTGTGTTGTCTTCACTGGCAATCATCCTGGTAATATCGTTTTTGCTGACGATTACATCACCATTTATTACTAGGAACTTCTCATCAACCAGAGGCTTAACACCTTTTATGGCATCAGCGGTACCCAACCGCTTACGCTGGGTTACATATTCTATTTCTATACCCCACTTCTTTCCGTTACCAAAGTGATCTCTTATCTGCTCATCATGATAACCGACAACAAAAATATATTTATTTATTCCGGCTGCAATTGCTTCGGATATTAAATGTTCCATTATTGGTTTGTTGGCTATGGGCAGCATAACCTTGGGCCTGTTATAGGTAAGTGGGCGC
>DAOVXW010000061.1 GCA_030635945.1 Dehalococcoidia bacterium | reverse complement strand
TGGCCTATCTTCATATGCCATGTGCCTCTCTCCCTCTGGCAAGAAAAGCTCACGAGGGATACGGGACATGGCAGCCAGTACCCTTTCGTCCCTGATTTCCGCGCTCAGATGCTTTATTAGATTGGCTCTCACCGTTTTAAAGTCCATACTGGTTACCTGCCCGAAAAGGGCTAGCCCATGACAATTGCCAGCAGTATTAATGCAGACAGCACTATCCCGGCAAAAATTCCGATTCTCCGCAGCTCAGAAAGGAGTTCGGGGTTCCTGGGAACAAGCTGTATTTTTGCTGCCAGCGGTGAAACAGCCGCCTCTGGTATAATGACAGGCGTTCCTTCAGCCCGGATAGTTATTCCCTGTTGGGAGACTGCAACTTGAGGGCTTTGCCTGCCTTTCTTGCTTTTGCTCAGCTGTTTATGTTTTCCTTTTTGCTTTCGTGATTTACCAGGCATTCAAACCCTCCCTGTTTTAAAGACTAATCAGATTGTTTAGCCCGGGGGTGGGCTTTATCATAGGTGCGCCGTATATGTTCCGATGTTAGATGGGTGTAAATCTGTGTCGTGGAAATATTGGCGTGTCCCAATAGTTCCTGGACCGACCTCAGGTCAGCTCCCCCACTCAACATATGGGTGGCAAAACTATGCCTTAACGTGTGTGGTGTAACCTGCTTGCCCAGCCCGGCCGATTTGGCATATGCTTTCAGTATCTGCCACAGACCCTGTCGTGTAAGCCGGTCTCCCCGCTGGTTGACGAATAAAGCCTGTTCTGTATCGCTATGAACAAGACGAGGGCGAACCTGTGTGATATATTCCTCCACTACCCTTGCCGCCTGTTGATAGATAGGTACCATCCTCTCCTTGTTTCCTTTACCGAAACAGCGTACAGAACCGCCTTTTAAATCTATATCATTCAGATTCAGGGATACCAGCTCGCTTGCCCGCATGCCACTGGCATAAAGAAGCTCCAGCATCGCCCGATCTCTTTTTGCTTCCGGTGCCGATAGTTTTGTCGGCTGGTTAATCAACTGGCGCACCTGGCTTATTGAGATGGCATCGGGCAGCGGCTTGCCAACTTTCGGTGAGGTTATATTCTCCATCGGGCTGCTTTTAATATTACCCTCGGCGATCATAAAACCGAAGAAGGACTTAGCGGCAGCTACCTTGCGCGCTACTGTGGTAACAGCATAGTTCCTTTCCTTGAGGTCAAGTAGGTAACTCAGCATATCCTGCCGTCTGAAATTAGCCCACGACGGCATAACGTTTCTTTTGCCGGCTTCTCTGGCGGCAAATTCGTCAAGCTGGCTAAGGTCATTACGATAGGCGTCTATGGTGTTACCGGAAAAGCCCTTCTCAACGGTAAGATAATTCAGAAAACTGTCTATTTCCTCTCTCACTATTACCCCCTACCAACGGATAGTATTTCTCTATTTTAACATAACTAAATAAAAATATTAAGTAGCAAAAATAGTATATTAGTTATATTGACGATTTATCTTCACAGATATATCATATATTAAGGGCTGAAAAAAACGGAGGGGTTTCAATGAATGATAATAATGCTGAAGCAAAAGCTTCTTACGAGCATTCCAAGATATTAACAAAACCGCTGCCTCAAATACTTGACGAGATGGAATCCAACATCTCTGCTGCTGCCGAAGCCGCCCGCCGGGCTGAAGAAGCAGCTAGAAAATCCGGAGCCGCCGCCAAGGCAGCCACCGGCGCTTCCGATGAAGCCAGCAGAAGAGCAGTAGAGGCTAAAAAGGCCGGAGAGAAAGCGGCCGAGGAAGCCACCCGGGCAGCCTCGGATGCCGCCGATAAAGCCGAAAGAACAGCCATGGCAGCCACCGGTGCCGCTGAAAAAGCTGCCGCCAAAGCCGAAGAGGCGGATAGTCAAGCCAGAGAAGCTATCACTGTATTCAAACAACTATCAGAGGAAGCCAACCGTAAAGCTGACGAGGTACGCAGGGCTGGCGAACTTGCCGCCGATAAAGCAGCCAGGGCAGCCGCTGAGATTGCGGCACTGGCTTCTTTTTCGATAACCGCTATCAAGGAATCCGCCGAGGCGGCGACGAAAATGCTTACAGCTTTACAAGCCAGGGCAGATGCAGCCGGCGAACACATAAAAGCCCTGGAAGATAGCGCCAAAAATACCTAAAGCAGGCTTTCGAGATAAACAGGTTTGAGCTTAGCAGCCTTTAACCCGCCCCCTCTCCCCCTTCTGCTGTTTCCGCATCCGGCATATTGGCACTTTTCGGATGGCAGCAACTGCACTCGCAAGAGGTGCTGCCGGCACAGGGCTCACAGCAATAAACAACGCCGCTTTTTTCATACCCTCCACCACTAATGGAACAACCGCATTCCGGACAAATCTGCTCTGTCATCTCAATACCTCCTTAATATATTGGGAGTTTTATGCATGGTCATCCTTTTATATAATTCAGCATATACTTTATTATAGTCTTTTTTAATATATGTTACACGCTTTGTCCTGCATATAGGCTGTGTTAAAATATAGCCGTTTATTATGAATAAAACTGCGGTAAATCCAGCAGCGGAACTGGCAATGCAACTGCCGGCCAGCCCCGGTGTTTATCTGATGAAGGATACCCAGGGCAATATACTTTATATCGGTAAAGCAGCCACCCTGCAGCACCGGGTAAGGTCTTATTTCAGCCGGACAGGTAACCTGGACCCCAAAACCAGGCGGATGGTAGCCCGCATTGCCGATATTGATTTTTTTGTAACCGCTTCCGAAGAGGAAGCCCTTGTTCTGGAACTCAACCTTATAAAGAGGCATTCGCCCTACTACAATATCCGCCTTAAAGACGATAAAACCTTCCCTTATCTCAAAATAGACGTTGATGAGGACTGGCCCCGGGTGCAGATTACCCGCCGCCTTGAAGGCAACGGCGGCCGTTACTTCGGCCCTTTTGCCAGCACCAAATCAATCCGCCGGGCGCTTAAAGTAGTCAAGGATATCTTCCCCTTTCGTCCCTGTTCCAAAAACCTTTCCCGCCCCCTTTCCCGACCCTGCCTCGAATACGACCTGCTTAACTGCTCCGCTCCCTGTACCGGCGCTATTACCAGGGAGGAATATGCCGCAATAATAAAACAGCTTATCCTTTTCCTTGAGGGCAGGCAGGAAACGGTTATCAAACAGCTTGAGAACGATATGAAACAGGCTTCTGAAAGCCTTGATTATGAGAAAGCAGCCAAGATTAGAGACCGCATCCAGGCTGTAAAAGAAGTTGTTAAATGGCAGAAAATGGCAACTATAGTCAGGGGCGAGCAGGATGCAATCGCTTTCGCCAGGGATAGAGACCAGGCTTATGCCCAGGTCTTTTTCGTTCGTGGCGGCAAGCTCATCGGGCGGGAGGGCTTTGTCCTCCAGGGTACCCGTTCCGTAGCGGATGGGCAGATAATGACCAGCTTCGTCAAGCAGTTCTATAACTCTGCCAGTTACATACCGCCATTGATATTGCTGCAATTTCCGGTGGAAGGCAGGGCTGTTATTGAAAACTGGCTTACGGGTAAAAGGGGGAGTAAAGCCCGCATCCGGATGCCGGGCAGGGGGGCTAAGAAACAGCTTATAGATATAGTTTCCGAAAATGTTGCCAGGGGTCTGCAGCAGCTTAAAATAAAGCAGATATCATCTCCAGCAAGTATTGAGGCTGCCCTGGAGGAAATCAAAGAAAAGCTTGATTTGTCCGTTCTGCCCTCAAGGATGGAGGGTTACGATATTTCCAATATACAGGGCAGGTTAGCCGTGGGCAGTATGGTTGTTTTCGACAAGGGCAAGCCGAAGACAGCTCACTACAGACGTTTTAGAATTAAGACGGTGCCCGCCGCCGATGATTATGCCATGCTGCGTGAAGTAATCCGCCGGCGCTTCGGGCGTTTTAAAAATGGCACCTCGTCAGCCGCCGATAGCTGGGCGATACTGCCAGACCTCATCCTTATCGACGGCGGCAGAGGTCATCTTAACTCGGTAATCGATGTGATGGATGAAATGGGCGTTAAATCGGTGCCTGTTGCCAGCATAGCCAAAGAGAACGAGGAGATTTTTATCCCCAAAAGAATAAAACCGATAATCCTGCCCCACACCTCCCCGGGGCTGCAATTACTGCAGCGCCTGCGTGACGAGGCACACCGCTTTGCCCTGAGCTATCATCATCATATACATAAAAAAAGTAGCCTTGCCTCAGCCCTTGATTCCATACCCGGTATCGGCCCGCGGCGCAAAAGAAACCTTTTACGCCAATTCGGTTCTGTTTCAGCCATAAAAGATGCTACACTGGAACAACTAACCGCTACAGACGGATTAAATATAAATATCGCCCGCAGAATAAAGGAGTATCTATAGTATGCCGGCTAACCTGCCGCCTCAGTATTTTGAAGCCGAGAAGACCTTCCGGGCGGCTAAAAGCCCGCCCGAGAAGATAGCCGCCCTTGAGGATATGCTGGCTATTATGCCCAAGCACAAGGGCACCGACCACCTGCGCGGTGAACTGAGAAGCCGAATCGCCAAACTGACACAGCAGCTATCCAAGAAATCCGGCACACAGCGATCTTCGATGATGATCGATAAGGAGGGAGCCGCCCAGGTAGCCGTAACCGGGCTGCCTAATTCGGGTAAATCACAGCTTATTGCCAGTATAACCAACGCCTCCCCCGTTGTCGCCGAATACCCCCTGTCAACGCACAACGCCCTGCCCGGTATGATGAATTTTGAAGATATAAAGACACAGCTTATAGATACCCCGCCCCTGGCGCCGCAGACAATGCAGTGGTGGCTGCCGCCGATGCTGAGGCAGGCCGACGCCATGCTGGTGATGGTGGACTTAAGCCGTGATCCCCTGGTTCAACTCGGTGAAATAAAAAGCCATCTGGAGAAAATGAGAATAGTGATTGATGATAC
>DAOVXW010000024.1 GCA_030635945.1 Dehalococcoidia bacterium | reverse complement strand
TGGTGGCTTCGAAGGCGGTTCTACCCGTGTTTCTACATTGGGACCTGCCTACGTAAGGGCGTCTGAAGATGCCCTTAGTCAGATTTATGAAGTGGTTGCCGGCCAGTTGGAGACAACCGCTGACAATCTATCGGCCAAAGATGGCAATATTTTTGAAACCACCAACCCGTCAAATTCCATGACCTGGGCTGATGCCATGGCGGTAGTTCCTAACACAATTGTCGGACGAGGATATACCTGGGCACCTACGCTTAGGCGACCAGTATTGGATTGGCCTGTAGGTACGCCATGCCTGGTTCAGGGCTGTGAAGCTACAGCCGCTGAGATAGCTGTAGATCCCGAGACCGGTGAAATTGAGGTATTAAACTTGGTTAATGCCATTGATGCCGGGCAAGCGGTCTATCGCAAAGGCTGCGAGAAACAGATTGCGGGTGGTGCCGAAATAATAGTTGGGCAAGCGCTATATTACTCTCATGTAATTGACCAAACAACAGGCGCCACACTGAATCCGAGCTTCCTGGAGCATAAGTTGCCTACCAGTTTGGATTTGCACCAAGATAAACTCAAAGCTAACATTGTTGAATCCAACAGCGCTAGTGGCCCTTATGGTGCTCATGGTATTGGCGAGCCCTGTGTTAATGCATACGCCAGTATTCTGGCTGCTTTTCACAATGCCACCGGCAAATGGGCTTCAGGATCTCCCATTTCCCCATGGAAAGCCCTTGCCGCGATGGGTAAGGTATAGGAGGCTGAAAGATGAATGATATTAAGCATGTAAATGTAACAACAGTTGATGCAGCCGTTGCCGAGCTTGGAAAAGGGAATGCGGCGGTTATTGCTGGCGGTACCGATATTGTGCAGGGGTTAAAGGCTATGCTTTCTCCCAATCCACCTGAAACCCTGGTCAATATCAAACCTATTGCCGACCTGAGCAAACTAGCCGAGGAAGGTGGAATGCTAAAGATAGGCCCCCTCACGACACTTACTGAGTTGGCCGAGTCTTCAGTAGTAGTGACAAAGTATGCCGCCCTGGCTGAGGCTGCGCGCCGCGTCGCCTCACCCGAACTTAGAAATGTGGGTACTATCGGAGGCAATATCTGTCAAGGTAACCGCTGTTGGTACTACCGCGCTGAGCATGATGTCTTCCATTGCATTCGCAAGGGTGGACCATTATGCAATGCTACGCTTGGAGATAATCGCTTCCATTCAATATTCGGCGCGATTGCTGGATGTATAGCAGTCAACCCCAGTGATATAGCGCCGGCATTAATTGCCCTGAATGCAACGATAGTCACCTCCAAGCAAACGGTAGATGCCGAGAACTTCTTTGCTGCAGATTTGGAAAAAACTACCATACTTGATGACGATGAAATCGTCATCGAGATTCAGGTTCCAACACCGGCTGCCGGTATCAAGAGCGCATTTGTTAAGTTCGCCATCCGTAAGTCCTTTGACTTCCCTGTTGTAAACTGCGCTGCTGCCATTGGTGGAGGTGAGGCCCGTATTTGTCTAAATGGGGTTTATAACTTACCTCGCCGAGCAACAGAGGCTGAGGATTCTATAAAAGGTGTAACAATTGACACAGCTTCAGCCGAAGCAGCAGGAACTGCTGCCATTGCCGATGCTATGGCGTGGCCAGTTACCGGATGGAATCCAAGTAATAAGTGGATGATCGAGATAGCAAAAACGATGGTAAAGAGGGCTATTCTGGGTTGTCAATAGTTTGTTAACCTTTGATAGGTTAATGATATAGTGTTAGTGATTGTGCCATGCGGTTGGCAGATAAGATACCAGCTGCCTGGCACAATCAGGTTAACTTTTTAAACAAGGCCTGCTTTATGGATTCCACCAGAGGTGAAGGTGTTTGTGACTTAAGTTATAGCTTTTTATATACCTGTATTGTATGATTTAAGTGGAGAATTGCATGGTGAATATACTTAACATTTTACGGTTTAAAAAGAAATATTTTGCATTCCTAACGGTAGTGCCGTTACTTGCCGTAACAGCAATGATAACTGTACCTTGTCCCGTGTGTAATGGCACGGGTGTTGTTAATAGCTTGCCTAATACGGAAATGGTATCTATCTTAGAGATAGATACCGATCAGTTATTGGGCTCCGGGATTCCGTGTGGCGCCTATATCGTCTATAAATATGGCGTTGCCATAAGGCTCCTGAATGAGAGCCCGGAGAGTGCCGAAGGTTGGCTGGAAATACGCCTTATCAATACTAACAATGTAGATAATCCTATTCTGGACACTCAGTATGTACAGATTAATATTCCTGCCGAAGCTGTGGTAAACAATGAGTATGTTGTATCCTTTGGCACGGTGATGGTTTTTCAGGAAGGTCTCGAGGTACAAGCAGAGGTAGTCGAGGGTAATGTACCAGATCTTATCTGTGACGGCACCGGGAGAATATCATTGAATACATGGCCGTTGATCAGTGGCTTCAAAGAGCATTTTACCGTAGTAGTGCAAGAAACGCAGCCATATAATCCGCCACAATTCATTGATTGGGAAGAATTTATGAGAGGCTTTTTTAATCAGTAGACGCTGGTTGATTACAGGTCAGTTTTTAAACAATTAGGCTAAAACAAATATTGTAGAGAAGTACAACTATAACTTAACTATCGAAAGACGGATAATGGCAATGAGATATCTTTTCAGTAAAATCCCCTTTATCTTGGCAATTATAATCGTACTATTTGTGGGCTTATTGGCTTCCAATGGATGCCAAAACGAAGGGCAGATTATTCCTGCTTACGAGCCTATTGCACCGCCGCCGCCAGAGCTTTCAATTGAGAAACTATATAACGACTACATGGCGGATGCCAAGGAGGCTGAGGCCGAGTATAGTGGAGAACGTTTTCTTTTTTCAGGACTCGTTGTTGACTATGTAGAGAGTTGGTTACTAAATCCGAAACCCACTGATATCTCTATTATGGTAGGTAATGTTAAGTTAAAACCTAGATACGAGATTGATTTTGATGAGATTGGTCCTGGTTTTGTAATTGATGTGATAGGAGTACCGCAATCCCTATTTTTAGACCGTATACTAATTATAAATGATTGTTTAGTGTATATCATCGAAGGCGGCGACATTGAAGTTCCGCCAGGATATTAAATTTCTGCATATAAAGGTTATATTACCCTAAGCCAAACTTCGGCAAAAGACCATATTAAACCACCCCATCCATCAAGAGGCACCCACGGAGATACCTCAAAGCTTTTTTCTTCACCCGGGTTTATACCATTCACAGCAATGTTTTTATAATAAACCTGATTAATATCCTGGTAAAGTTGAACATAAATAACCAGTTCCACAATATAATATGAACTTTCGTTTAACACTGTACCTGTAAACTGGGAACCAATATCAAATTCGACGCCAGCAATCATCTCGATTTCTGTATCATCCACCGTCAACTTTTTTAGCATTGCTGCATATTGGCTGCTGGGATACCCTTGAAGAATCAGTTTATAGTGTTCTATGGCACCACCCGCTTGTTCTCCGTTATACTGTCCCCTTTCCTCTAGCTGTAATCCCCAATAGTAATGATTTCTTGGTATTGCTTCGTATGACTGGGCGGCATAACTACTATCCGGAAATTCAGCAATCACCTGTTCATATAACTGGATTGCATCAGAATAGTTAGCTAAATGCTCCTGACCCTGTCCATCCTGAAACAGAGATTCGCCGGTTACGGAATCAGTGTGCGTGGTTGTTGTCGTATTCTGCGTTTGGGTTTGTGTCGTAGATACCGTTTCCATTTCAGATGTACATGATGCTATAAGAATAATAGAAGAAAGAATCGTAACCGCGATACCCAGACATATTGTATTTTTTGTAGTTCTCATTTTCCGCCAACTCCTATACTTATCAGGGCTTTATTACCTTTTGCAATCTTATTTTAACACAATATTTACAAGGATTCGGTAACATATGTTACATTACAATTGGAGAGTATGTATTAGGCTTATTTGGGATTGAACCTGGAAACCGAATTGATAGTAGTCAGCGGAGCTGGTCATGGTTTAAAACAAATGACTGATAATCCCATTTCTCCGTCACGGGAAGTAGTAGGCCAGATTGTACTCGAGTTCTTCATTAAGCCCCTTGTTATTCAGGTAAACAACGATTAAACCAGTAATCTGCTCTCGCTATTTTTATTATCTACCATCCTCTCTTACTACCCATCAATGGACCTAAAAAACTTAGTAATTTCTTTGCGGTTTTTTATCTCACTAATCCATCTCCCCAAACAGGTACCGCTCCCCTATTGATCTTCTCTTTATTCTGATATATCGTCAGCCAGACTCGAGAAAAAGGAGGGGAAACACAGCCTACGGGGGCAGATTATCATCCTTGCAATTAGACAGCATCTTGGTGGTACGAGTATAATTATCGAGTTACAGAGTGATATTATAATTATTTGAATAGGAGGCGCAGGTTAGAATGAATCTATCTAATCTTAAAATCTGTATCAGGGGTGGTGGCGAGCTTGCCACTGCATTGGCCCATCGGCTGTATAGGTGCAACTTCAAGGTTTTATTAACTGAGACTGCAAATCCTCAGGCTGTAAGAAGGCAGATTGCATTTTGCGAAGCTGTTCATCACGGCTCACAGGAGGTTGAGGGTGTTATTGCCAAACTGGTTTCAAGCCCGGATGAGATAGATGCCGCCTGGCGAGATGGTGTTATACCTTTAATGGTTGACCCTGAGACCAAAATCAAGGATATCATCAAACCAGATGTTTTAATAGACGCAATAATTGCCAAGAAGAACCTGGGTGTAAATATTACCGACGCTCCTTTGGTTATCGGTCTGGGTATCGGTTTTTGTGCCGGAAAGGATGTCCACGTTGTAATCGAGACCAACAGAGGGCATAATCTGGGCCGCGTGATATTGGACGGAGAAGCTGAAGCGGATACAGGTGTGCCTGGTGTTATAGGTGGATATTCCAGAGAACGGGTGTTTCGTGCGCCGAAGGAGGGACAATTCAAAACCAGTAAGGACATTGGTGAATATGTAAAAGCTGGCGATACGGTTGCCATGGTTGATAATTGCCCGGTTAAAGTAGAGATAGACGGGATTATCCGTGGTCTCCTGGCAGACGGAACCACCGTATATAAAGGAATGAAAGCTGGAGATGTCGACCCGCGCGGCAAAAAAGAGTATTGTTATACGATTTCCGAGAAGGGCAGGACAATAGCCGGCGGAGCATTGGAAGCAATCCTATCCTGTTTCAATAAGTGATAAATATCATATGATTGAAAATAAACTGGAAAATATAAAACGTATAAATAAATTATGGGGGCAGGTTTATCCATTTCTGGCATCTGTGATAATGGATGACTTTGGCAAAGATTCCGGGCGGGCGCTGGAGATTGGCCCCTTCTCTGGAGGTTTATCAATGGAACTGGCCCGGTTATATCCAAACCTTGATATAACCATTACCACCTGGCAATCTGATGAAATAAAATATTTAGGGAATGAATTAGTAGACGCAGGTTTGGCGGATAGAATAAAAGTGGTACAAGCTGGCCATGATAGATTTGATTTTGCAAACGGATACTTTGACTTGATTATTTGCCGCGGCGCTTTATTCTTTCTTGATAAAAAGTTACTGCTGGAATCCTTTCGGATGCTGGTAAAAAACGGTTTTGCTTTTATCGGCGGCGGCTATGGCAAGAGCACCCCGCAGCATGTTATAGGTGCCATCCATGATGAATCTCATGTTCTTAATCAGAGTTTAGGCAAACGATGGATAACAAGGGACACCCTTGAAGAGCTTTTAAAAGAGACCGGATTGACTGATGATTGCCATATTGAAGAAGATGGAGGCTTGTGGCTTACCATCAGGAAATGAATAAAAAACTATAGTATTTATCAACAAAAACATTGGATTGATTTTTTAAGCATTGCTTAACTCCTTTCGGTTTTCTTTTCTATTGTAATCAAGGCTAAGCACTATCAAATCCCGCCCTAATCTCTTTCCTTTTATCTCGCCCTTAGCTAGCAGTCTTCTGCAATGTGCATCGGAAATTCTCAGTATTTGGGCTGCTTCTTTTGTGAGCTTTTTAGGGTAAAAAGACTAGAGAAGTTAGGATTTACGATGGTGGGCGGTACTGTATGAAAGACAGAACTTTTGAATTAGTATTCAGCCTAACAGCATAGACCAACCGACACCCTGATTAAAATTAAGATGGATAGCATCCTACCCCGTAATCTCAGATAGTATTTGGTATCGTGTAGTTTAAATCGAATAGGTCTTTTATACCTAGGAGTACCATCTGGTGTCGCTTGATACTTAGCAGTTTGTCGGCAAAATAAGAGGTTTTAACGATTCTAAACAGTTTTGTCTAGTATACTATATAAGTTTAATTGTATGTTGTAGAATACTAGCATATTAACGGTTAAGGAGATTGAAGATGGCTATTAAATTTCCATCGGAGGAATGGATAAAAGCTCTAATGCAAGAACTCAATAAAAGCCAAGCTTATCGGGATTCAGCCAAGGATTGGGAAGGTGATTTTTATTTTATCATAGAGCCAGAGGGTGGCCTTGAAAAGCAGTTTATCTTTTATATGGACTTATGGCATGGGAAATGCCGCTCGGTTTGTGTTATTACTGATGAAAAGGAGAAGGCTCCCGAGTTTAGTATTTTAGCTCCATTGAGTAAATGGCAACGGGTGATTGAAAAAAAATTGGACCCCATTCAGGGTCTGATCACTCGCCAGCTTAAGCTCAAAGGAAACCTCATGAAAATCATGAAAACCCCGAAGGCCGCTTTAGAACTAGTAAACTGCTGTACTCTAGTACCGACTGATTTCCTGGAATAATTAGAGGAGGTTTTTCTATGTGGTACTTTATAAGCCCTGAAGTGGTTTTTGGCGAGGATGCAATTTCGCATATAGATGAGCTTGTCGGAAGACGGGCTTTCGTTGTTACTGATATAAATATGGTGAACATGGGGTTTTCTGAACAGGTAAAGGAGCACCTTTCTATAGCAGGGATAGAATGTCAGGTTTTTTGTGATGTAGAACCGGAACCCTCTATTGAAACTGTTAAGAAAGGTGCAGAAGTAGCAAGGAACTATGGTCCGGACTGGATTGCAGGCTTGGGTGGTGGTTCAGTTATAGATGCTGCCAAGGCTATATGGGTATTGTATGAAAGGCCCGATATCCAGCCAGAAGAGATAAATCCATTTGATCATTTGGGACTGCGCAAAAAAGCCAGACTAATTACTATTCCGTCCACTTCAGGTACCGGTTCAGACACCAACTGGGGATTAGTACTTACCGACACTAACGAGGGTCGAAAATTAGGACTGGGTTGCCGGGAGGTACATGCTGATATTGCTATTGTTGACCCGAAGTTTGCCATGTCAATGCCAGCAGAACTCACTGCCGATACCGGGATGGACGCTTTAACCCATGCTATTGAAGGATATACCAGTGGATGGAAGAATGACTTTAGTGACGGTATGTGCATAAAAGCCATGCAGTTAATCTTTCAGTATCTTCCGAGAGCTTATCGGGATGGGAAAGACAAAGAAGCCCGAGAGAAAATGCATAATGCCGCCTCGATTGCTGGGCTTGGATTTGGCAATTCCATGGCGTCTATCGCTCACAGTGCCGGACATTCTCTAGGAGCCTTGTTTCACATACCCCACGGTAGAGCTGTGGGATTATTTCTACCTTATGCCATCGAATTTGCCGCCGATATCTCAACTAGCAATTA
>DAOVXW010000029.1 GCA_030635945.1 Dehalococcoidia bacterium | reverse complement strand
TCAAGCTCTAAGAGCCTCAAAGCCCAGTTGAGACAAGCAAATAACTTCGGCGCCCGATTCGTAATCATAATCGGTGAGGTAGAAATTAAAACAGGCACGGTGATATTGCGAAATATGACCACCGCTGAGCAGGAAACAATAGCACTTACCGAGTTGCAGCATAAATTGCAGTGTCAGCTTCAATAAATTTACCTGACGCCTGAAATATGCTATAATCAAATAGATGAACCTTCGTAAAAAGGCAGGGGGTGGCGAATATTCTGCCAGCCCTTTTATTACCTTCAGCGCCCGCCCCGGTCTTTTTTCTTCTCTTTATTCTTTCCTTTCTTGAACTATTTTATTCAGGTGATTACATTTGACAAAAGAAAAGGCATCTACAGATAAAAAAAAGAAAGTAACCAGCGATTATTCGGCAGCCGATATCCAGGTGCTGGGTGGGCGGGAGGCCGTCCGCCGCCGTCCGGGGATGTACATCGGCTCAACCGACCAGCGGGGGCTGCATCACCTTGTCTACGAAATCGCCTACAACAGCATTGATGAAGCCATGGCCGGCTACTGTACCAGAATAACGGTTATCCTCCAGGAAGACGATAGCGTTAATGTCGAGGACAACGGCAGGGGTATCCCGGTAGATATCCATCCGACAACAAAGATTTCAGCCCTGGAGACGGTGATGACAGTGCTCCATGCCGGGGCGAAATTCGGCGGCAAAACCTACCAGGTATCGGGCGGACTGCACGGCGTAGGCGCCTCGGTAGTCAATGCCCTTTCCTCGCACCTTGAGATCATAATCTGCCGCGACGGCAAGAAGTACCGCCAAGAGTATAAAAAGGGCATACCCCTGGGACCGGTGTGCGAGGCTGGTGAAGCCGATGGCACCGGCACCACGGTAACCTTCCTGGCCGACGTCGAAATATTCGATAAAATAGATTACAATTTCAACGCCCTGAGTGAGCGCCTGAGGGAGATGGCTTATCTTAATAAAGGGCTTGAAATCCGCCTTATCGATAAGCGGAGGGATGATGGAAAAACCTTCTACTTTGAAGGTGGAATCACCGGCTTCGTCCGCCGCCTTAACCGCGGCCGGGCAGTTCGCCACCGCCAGCCGATATATATTTCCAAACAGGTAAACCACACCATTGTTGAAGCCGCAATTCAGTATAACGACGGCTTCACCGACAACACCCTCTGTTTTGCTAACTGCGTTAATACAATCGACGGCGGCACCCACCTTACCGGCTTTCGCTCAGCGTTGACCAGAGTGCTTAACGACTACGCACACAAAAGCAAGCTGTTGAAGGAAAACGATTCCAACCTGGTAGGCGACGACTCCAGAGAAGGGCTTACCGCCATTATCAGCGTCAAGCTGTCCGAGCCTCAGTTTGAAGGGCAGACAAAATCCAAGCTGGGCAATATAGAAATAAAGAGCCTCGTAGAAAGCGTTATCGCAGAGGGCCTGTCGCTATACCTTGAAGAGCACCCGGATGAAGCCAAGAAAATTATTGAGAAATGCATCACCTCGGCAAAAGCCAGAGAAGCCGCCCGCAAAGCCCGTGACCTCGTCATACGTAAGAGCAGCCTGGATACCGGAACGCTGCCCGGCAAGCTGGCCGATTGCTCTGAGAAGGACCCTGCCCACTGTGAGTTGTATCTTGTAGAGGGACCATCAGCCGGCGGCTCGGCAAAGGAGGGGCGCAACCGCCGTTTCCAGGCCATTCTACCTCTCAGGGGCAAAATACTGAACGTGGAGAAAGCAACGCCAGATAAGATGCTCGCCCATGAAGAAATACGCTTCATTATCACCGCCCTGGGAACCGGTATTGACGATGCCTTGGATCTGTCCAGACTGCGCTATCACCGCGTTATCCTGATGACCGACGCCGATGTCGACGGCTCTCATATCCGCACCCTGTTGCTTACCTTCTTCTTCCGCCATATGCCGGCACTGATCAACAGTGGCCACCTGTACATCGCCCAGCCGCCGCTGTACAGCATAAAGTCGGGCAAAACCAAGCAATGGGTATATTCGGACACGGAAAAGGAAGAGATAATGGACAAACTAAAGGGGTCCGGTAAGAAAATGGAAATCCAGCGTTACAAGGGCCTGGGAGAGATGAGCGCCGAGCAATTATGGGATACGACCATGAATCCTGCCACCCGCACCCTATTGTCGGTAAGCGTCGAAGACGTAGCCAAGGCGGACACCGTATTCAGTATGCTAATGGGCGGTGAAGTCCTACCGCGCAAAACATTCATCCAAGCACACGCCAAGAGCGTCAAGAACCTGGATATTTAAGTTTTTCTTATTCCCGGTACAATCCGTGCTCTTTTATATATTTCTCCACTTTTTCGGGCACTAGACGGCTTATGGAAAGCCCCCGCCGTACCCTCTGCCGGATTACCGAGGCGCTGATGTCAATCTGTGGTTTATCCAGTATTATCACCCGCTGCGATATACTGGGTATAGCCGCTTCTAATGAGGCAAGGCCGAGAACCGGGAAACCAACTCTGGGCACAACCACCAGGCGGCATAACGAAACCAGGCGCTCCGGTTGGTGCCAGCGCAGCAGTTCCACAAGGTTGTCTCGACCGATAATAAAATATAGCTCGCCGCCATCTTCCATTTCCTGTTTCATCTCCGCAACCGTATCAATACTATAGGTCGGTCCGGCACGCTCTATTTCCATAGTGGAAACTCTAAAACAGGATTTACCGGCGGCAGCCAGCGCCACCATATTAAGGCGATGTTCAACCGAAAGAACAGGGGTACCAGCCTTGAGCCACGGCCGGCCGGCCGGTATAAAGACGACCTCGCCTAAACCTAGTTCCTCTTTAACCACATCTGCCACCATTATGTGCCCGGTGTGGACAGGATCAAACGTCCCGCCCAGAATACCCGTTTTCATCTGCTACCATCTCCATTCCAGCATACCGCAACGCACCTTATCCCCCGCTTTAATGCCGGCTTTCTCCAGCTCTTTTTTAACTGCCGTCCGGCCAATCTGGCGATTTATCTGGCGGCGTGCCTCGTGGTCTTTTAGATTGGTGCCGGCTATAATGCGCTCCAACCCGGGAGCCTGCACAACAAAGATATCCTCTTCCATGTGCACCTTAATATTATCACCTTTCGGCCTGGGGCGAAAAACCTTGACCTCGGTTTCTTTTTCTGCCACCCGCTGCATGGTAACCTTCTCCAGCGCCTCAATGGTTTTTTCCATTAGTTCCGGCACTCCTTCACCGGTAATCGCCGATAGGAAAAGGGGGTAAATACCGATCCCGTTAAAGGCTTCTTTCAACTCTATCATCCGGGTCCTAACATCGGGCAGATCAATTTTGTTGATGGCTACCAGTTGTGGTTTCCGGGCAAGGTCTGAATCAAACAGCTCAAGCTCGTTGTTAACCCTTAACATATCATCTACCGGGGACTTTGAGCCGCCATCCACCAGGTGGACGAGAACCTGCGTCCGCATGACATGGCGCAAAAAATCATGCCCCAGCCCGCGGCCCAGGTGAGCGCCGGCAATCAAACCCGGTATTTCAGCCAGGATAAAGTCCTTATGACCAACCTCGACTAAACCCAGAATCGGCTTCAGGGTGGTAAAGGGGTAGCCTGCTATTTTTGGTTTTGCCGCCGATGACGATGCCAACAGAGAGGACTTGCCGGCATTGGGATAGCCGATAATACCCACATCGGCTATCAATTTAAGTTCCAGGATCAATTCTTTTATCTCGCCGTCTTCGCCCTTCTGGGCGATCTGCGGCGCCTGGTTGGTTGATGATGCAAAGTGTATATTGCCCTGACCACCCCTGCCACCTGTTGCTATAACTATATACTGCCCGGATTCTACCAGATCGTATATTTCAGTATCATCACCGAGTCGAGTCTTAGCCGACACCGTTACACCCACCGGCACATCCAGAATCAGGTCACTCCCGTTTTTGCCATGCTTTCTCTGCCCGCTGCCATTGCCGCCGTGACCCGCCCTGTAAACAGACCTGTATTGAAAATTTATCAGGCTTGTAATATTGCCGCCAGCTCTTACAACTACATCGCCACCATCACCCCCGTCACCTCCGTCGGGACCACCAAGAGGGGCGAATTTCTCCCTGCGGAAGCCAACCTTACCATCCCCACCCCTGCCGGCGTTTACCCTTATCTCTACCTTATCAAACAATCTATCCCCCGTAACTCTATTTTAGCAGAATACTTATATATTTAATAAAATAATCTATCATACATTATATGGTATTTAATACTAATTATAATATAGAATATCTACGCTTGCGCCAGGGTTCACAGGCATCTTGTTATGATAAGGTTGTGGAAAAGCTACCATTTTACATATACCGGTCTGTGTAGTTATCGAAAAATTAGAGGGGTTATTGGGAAACATTTAAATGTTATAAAAAATATGTGCAAAACCGGATGTGTTACAGTGCAAATACGGCTTACCTTTAGGCTACCTACGCATTTTCTTTTGAATACGCTGTACTTTTCGCTTTAGTATAGAGCTGGCTTGAATATCGGCGGCTATTTTCTCACAGGCATGGCTGACTGTGGACGGGTTTCTACCCCCCAGTATCGAACCGATTTCGGCAAGGGAGCAGTTGTTCTGTTTCTTGAGCAGATACATTGCCACCTGCCGGGCCTGGGCGACTTCCTTGTCCCTTCGCCGGCCGATAAGGTCTTCGGGAGTCAGGTTGAAATCATAGGCTACCGTATCAATTAAAGCCGGCTGCGCCATGCTAATAGATCCTGATGCCGGGCCGGCTATATCAGAGAGCGCCCTGGCGGCCAGTTCGGTAGACGTTTCAGCCCGTAGTAGCCGGGCATAGGCGATGACGCGGTTTAGGCCACCCTCCAGCTCCCTTATGTTCCGCTTTATCTGCCGGGCGATATATTCCAGAACGTCCGGGGGTGCCGGGGTGCCGGCCTGCTCCGCCTTAGCCTGCAGGATGGCCAGGCGGGTTTCCAGCTCTGGCGGCTGGATGTCGACGGTCAATCCCCACTCGAAGCGGGAACGCAGCCGGTCTTCTATCAGGGGCATTGATTTCGGCGGGCGGTCGCTGGCGATGATAATCTGGCGGTTTGAGTTATGCAGCTCGTTGAAGGTGTGGAAAAAGCTTTCTTCAGTTTGCTCTTTGCCGCTGATAAATTGAATATCGTCGACTAAGAGCACATCCACGCTTCTGTATTTGTTGCGGAATTCTTCCGTTTTCTGTTCCCTGATGGCGTTTATAAAGTCATTTGTGAACTGCTCCGCGCTGACATAGAGAACCCGTGCATTGTTTGCCCTGGCTGCATAGCCTATTGACTGCAACAAGTGTGTTTTACCGAGGCCGGGGCCGCCGTAGATAAATAGAGGATTATAGCTCTTGCCCAGGTTCTGGGCTACCCCCAGAGCCGCCGCATAAGCCAGGCGGTTGCAACCGCCGACGATGAACGAGTCGAATGTATATTTATCATTCAAACCAGTGTTTTCTACAAGAGGGGCGTTTACTCTGGCAGGGCGGTTTTCCAGGGAGTCCGGGGCTGTTAAAGCTACGCTGAAGGAAACGCTTGTGTTTCTGCCGGTAAGCCCGATGAGCGTTTTCTCGATAAGCGAGCGCTGGTTTTTTTCAAGATATTCGGCTATGAAGGCATTTGATACACCGATGACGAACCGGTCTCCCTGGTGGGTGAGCCCTTTTGACCCGCTGAACCAGGTCTGGTAGTTTGGCTTATTTACCTGAAGTTGCAGTTCGCCCAGAGCGGCTTCCCAGATGTCTTGCGCAGATCTCATTCTGTAGAGATTCTCTCCTATCCTGGCGGTTGTAGAGATTATATTACAGTTTATACTATAGATATTCTGTTGTTATCAATCCGACGCAATCTGCGCTCTCTGTGGCCCCAAGCAAGACGGGGGCTGGTAGTTAACCATGTCTTATTCTGGTGAGAGAATCAACATAAGATGCTGTTTATAGTATCAACGGATAACCGGCAATGGCAAGGCTTCTGGCGCTGGTTGGTAGCCGGTTTTAAATCCCCGAAACACTTGCAAGCTCTCTCAGGCTGTTTCTTTTACCGAATATTGAGCTTACAGGCAGGCAAGAACTATTTACTTAAAAAATATTCTCCAACCGGCGAGAAACATAAGGTATGCGGAAACCCGTTTGCCTGATGCGGGTTTAAACCCGCATCAGGCAGGTTGTCGGGTGGGCTTTTTAGTGTTAAAATCTGGCTGCGGGAGGCTTCAAGTGAGGATTGTTTTTATGGGCACCCCGGAGTTCGCCGTACCGGCCCTGCGGCACCTCGTGCTTAACGGTCATCAGGTGGCGGCGGTCTATACCCGGCCGGATAAGCCGGCAGGTAGAGGGCGGCAGCCAGCTATGTCGCCGGTGAAGAGGGCAGCCATAGAATTAGACTTGCCGGTGGTGCAGCCTGCCAGCCTGAAAAAAGCGGAGGTGGTTGCCGAACTGACCGGCTATAAAGCAGATGCCGTCGTGGTGGCTGCCTATGGGCAGATATTGCCGAAAGCGGTTCTTGATACCCCCGTATTCGGCTGTATAAATATCCATCCCTCCCTGCTGCCCAGACACCGCGGGGCTTCACCGATAGTTTCAGCTATCTTGGATGGGGATGAGTTCACCGGTGTCAGTATTATGCTTATGGACGAGGGATTGGACACCGGGCCGGTGCTGGCCAGGGCTCAAATTCCCATAGCGGACGGGGATAACACGGCATCGCTTACCTCTAAGCTGTCCCTGATAGCGGCTCACCTGCTCCAGGATGTTTTACCGGGCTGGAAGAAGGGACAGCTTAAACCTCAGCCCCAGGATGAAGACGGAGCTACCTATTCCGGGATCATCACCAAGCAATCTGGTGAGGTAGACTGGCATAAACCAGCTGATCTTATCTGGCGGCAGGTGCGCGCCTTCCACCCTTGGCCGGGATGCTACACAAGCTGGCGGGGGAAGAGGCTTGGGATTATTAGGGCAAAGCCGGTAGCCGGGAGGAGTGATGCTGCCGAGGGACAGGTAGTGGCTATGGCTCGCGGCGGTT
>DAOVXW010000040.1 GCA_030635945.1 Dehalococcoidia bacterium | reverse complement strand
TGCCCTTTTCACCTGCTGTTTATAGCTCTCTATAGAGCGGATATGTGCCGTCTGCCCACCCGGGGAGATAAAGACCTCATCGCCGACGGATAGGCTACCGTTGATGAGCGTCCCGGTTACCACCACCCCACTCCCCTTCATCGTAAAGACGCGGTCTACCGGCAGGCGTGGTTTGCCGATATCCTTCCTAGGAACCAGTTCCAGTACCAGCTTGTCGATGGCTTCTTTCAGCTGTTGAATACCGCTGCCGTCTTTACTGCTGACCTTTATTATGGGTGCATTCCTCAGGCCGGTTAGCGCTAATTTCTCTGTTATTTCCTTCTCAACCAGATCCAGCCAGCCGGGGTCATCAATAAGGTCTATCTTTGTCAGGGCAACGATGCCATTTTTCACGCCCAGCATGTCCAGAATCTGCACGTGCTCCTCTGTCTGCGGCATCCAGCCGTCATCGGCGGCGACAACCAGCAGGGCAGCATCGATGCCACCCAACCCGGGTATTACATTGCGCACAAAGTGTTCATGCCCCGGTACGTCAACGATGCCGACCATCTCTCCGGAAGACGCCTGCAGCCAGGCAAAACCCAGGTCTATGGTCATACCACGCTCTTTTTCTTCGGGTAATCTATCGGGGTCTATAGAAGTCAGCGCCTTAACAAGAGAGGATTTACCGTGATCGATATGGCCGGCCGTGCCGATTGTCAACATGGTTTTTATTCCTCTTTGGACGATACGCTTTCTATAACTTTAACCAGGATATCATCCAGAGCCGGCATAACGGTACGCATATCAATGAGGAATTGCTCGTCCTCAATCCTGCCCAGCAAGGGCGGCGTCGCCAGCCGCAACCGGTAGGTGAAGTCCGCCAGCGGGTATGGTGGTTTTATGGCTACCAGTCTGGTAGGTATTGTCTGATCCGGCAAGGAACCGCCGCCCACCATACTGCTGCCATCTATTATGCTGGTTGTTATGCCAATTTCTGCCAGCTTCTTAACAACGGCTTTTGCTCTGGTTTCAATCTCTTCGAGGCTGGTGGCTATCATCTGCCATACGGGAATCTTCTGTACGGCTTCCTTCTGCAGATAGTGCTTGAGGGTAGCCGCCAGTGCTGCCGCCGCCATTTTGTCGATACGGATTACCCTCATCAGGGGGTGCTGGCGCAGTCTGTCAACATACGACTTTTTACCCAGTATAATACCGGCCTGTGGCCCGCCCAGAAGTTTATCGCCGCTGAAACAGACGACATCACTACCGTCTGCCAGCGCCTCCCGTACTGTCGGCTCATGAGCCGACATAAAATCTTCGGTATTGAGCATCGCCCCGCTACCCAGGTCATATACAACCGGTAAATCGTTTTTTTTACCCAGTGCTTTTAACTCCGATATGCTTACCGAGTGCGTAAAACCTTTGATTAAAAAATTACTCTGATGTACTTTTAACAATAGAGCGCTTTCGCCACCTATAGCCTGTTCATAATCCTTGATATAAGTCTGGTTGGTAGTACCGACTTCCACAAGGCTGACACCGCTCTGTTGCATAATCTCAGGCACACGGAAACCGCCGCCAATCTGCACCAACTCTCCACGTGAGACAATAACCTCCTTGTTTCGGGCAAGTACAATCAGCGCCAGCAGGACAGCGGCGGCATTGTTATTGGTAATCAGAGCGCTTTCGGCACCGGTCAGCAGGCATAGTAGTTTCTCTACTTCCCTCGCCCTGGCGCCACGCTTGCCGCTCAACAGGTCATATTCCAGATTGCAGAAATTGCCACTGATGATTGACAAAGACTCAAGCGCCGGCTGTGATAAAGGCGCCCGGCCAAGGTTGGTGTGTATTATAACGCCGGTGGCATTAATCACCGGATTCAAAAAACCGGGCCACTCCCGGGTCAAGAAGTGCCTGATGCGTCCAAGCAGTTCATTTTCTCCAGGGCAGGCGGCACCTTCAGCGATCTGCCGGCGGGCTTCATCCAGCACGGTCTGCGCCGCCCGGGTTACCAATGCCCGTGAGTACCTGTCTATTTCAGGCTTGATTTCAGCCGCTTCCAAGATTTTCTCTATGGACGGTAACTTACGCAGTTCCTTATTATTTATTGCAGAACTCATACCAATATAATCTGGCCTTCAGGCTTATCTACCACCTGCCCTACTATAGCCGCCTCTCTATCGCCACCCCGCCGGATGCTGGCGAGCAGCGCTTCCGCCTTCTCCGCCGGAACCGAAATAAACAGACCGCCCGAGGTCTGAGGGTCATAGAGAACGCTAAGCAAATCCTCATCGGTTTCACCATCTTTAACCATATCGACGCGGAATTCCTGGTTGGCGTACATACCCTCCGGTATAAGCCCCATACGGGCAAACTCCAGGGTTTCGGGGATAATAGGAACCTTGCCGGCAAATATTTCGATAGCCACCTTACTGTTCTCAGCCATCTCGCAGGCATGCCCCAGCAAGCCAAAACCAGTAATATCGGTGCAGGCGCTAACTTCGGTATCAATCATAGCCGCGGCAGCTTTATTATTCAATCTCACCATTTGCTCGTTGAGTCTAGCCTTGGTTTCTTCCGAAAGCATACCAGCTTTCAGCGCCGTAGTTAGAATTCCGGCACCCAGCGGCTTGGTCAGTATTAACCTGTCCCCTGCCCGGGCGGTACTTTTTGTTATCACCTTATCAGGATGAACAATACCGGTAATACTAAGCCCGTACTTCAACTCACTATCCTTTACGCTATGACCGCCAACCAGCGTCACACCGGCTTCGTTCAGTTTGGCAAGCGACCCGCTAAGAACCTGCGTCATGACCGACATATCCATAGTATCGACGGGGAAGGCAATAATGTTCATTGCCGTTACCGGTTTACTCCCCATGGCGTAGATATCACTTAAAGAGTTAGCGGCGGCAACCATACCAAATGTATAAGGGTCATCAACGATAGCCGTTATATAATCCACCGTCTGGACGATAGCCAACTCACTGTTCAGCTTGTACACCCCGGCATCATCCGCCCGGTCAAGCCCAACAATCAAATCGGGATTATTCTGGCGCGGCAGGCAACGTATTGCTTTTTCCAAGTCACCCGGACTTATCTTGGCAGCTCAGCCGGAATAATGAGAATAGGCAATAAGATTGATATTAATTTCAGCCAATTATCTCTCCTCCTTTACCGAACTCATCTGTAACTTTACCGGATAGTGGCGGAGGGGGAGGGAATCGAACCCCCCGCGGCAATTTAATTGCCGCCAACGGATTTGAAGTCCGCGAAGCCCACCAGAGCCTATCCACCTCCATCAGGATTATACCACAATGCAGGACGGTAATTAATCTCTTTAAGATGGGGTAAAGTTTACATGTGTAAATACTATAATATAAGAACTATTTATTTGTCAATTAAATATATATTATAATAACCTAATTGTATCTCTACCTCCTGACAGGCGGGCTTCATTGTAAATATTTGACAATTTGAACGTAAAGTGCTATTAATAAAATTATAGGGTGTTCAGTAGGTTCACTCTATAAACTAGCGAAAGGAGGATGTATGATGAAGTTATTGTTTGCTTTGTTTTGCCGAAGGTTCTTTCCCAAGGCAGGCCCCTCGCTGGTAGGTGGTGGGGAAAAACTATAAAATATCAGCTAGGGGCAGAGGAAGGTTCTTGAGCTCCTCGTAATTATTTAAAACTCCCGTTTAAAGTGGAGATATCTGGTTTAGATACCAGGCGGGAGGAGTAAGGAACGAAAACAACAGACTCCAGGTAAATCCTGGAGTCTGTTTATTATTATCCGCCATTAATTGCGTTTGCTCAACAGTGACCAGAGTGAAGATAAGTACCTCAGCTTGCCATGATTGACGGGCAGCTCAAGTTCATCCCTTTCATTAGCCTGGAGGGCGTTTATCTTATCTACCTGCGGCTTAAGCAGCTCAAGCTCTTCCCGATGGTTATCAGCGCGCCATATCTCACCGATGCGTTTTTCCAGCTCCAGGGCGGTGTTGATGCGCCTCTCCTGTATTTCAGCCATTTTTTCAGAGATCAGCCCGTACTCTGCTTTAAGGCGGGTAAGGCGCAGAACGGCTTCATAGGTGGTATCCATAATCTGGTTGCGGTCCATCCATTTCGTCTCGTAGTTGAGGGTGTACCGCCAGCTTGGTGCCAGCAATGCTTGGCGATGCTCCTCCAGTGTATGCAGCAAGACTTTGTAGCCGTATTTCTGCGGCTGCTCAAAGGCAAGGCTGCCCGGGTCAAGGAAGGGCGCCAGCGGCCCAATGAACAGGGCAATTCTTTTATCCCCCTTGAACTTTTCCAGCAGGTGCTGGCAGTAATCAACGGTTTCCATTACCGATCGCTGTGTCTGTTCGGGTATGCCGACCATAAAGAAGATATCAATTCGCCCACAATCGACGGCAAGGGTATCGGCAATCATCCGCTCCATCTCTTCATTTGAATAGTGCTTACCTGCAACCTTTCTTATCGCTGCGTCGTGGGATTCAGGTGAAATCTCAAGGCAGAATCCGGAAGCCGCCCGGCTTAATTTTTGCAAAAATTCGGTCGGCGGTGGATTGAACACTTCAAGCATAAGCTGATTTTTAACCTTTTGGTGGGAAAGTATCTCCAGCAGTTCGTTGGCACGCTCGTCCCCTGGCTGGCGTATATCACCCAGTATAAAAATAGGTCCCCGGCTGAATCTGCCGATATTCTTTATATCCCGGGCTATAGCCTGCGATGAGCGAAACACGGTTTTATCCCGATTAAGAAAGGTACGGAAAGCGGCATTCGAGCCGCCGCATATTGTGCAGTTATGGTTACAGCCGCGGCAGGTAAAAACAGCCGTCACCGGATAACGCAGCCAATCCCTGAAGGGTATTATGCTCGCCAGGTCACGATGACGGAGTACGGAGCGTATCATGCCGCCATAGTGATCAACCATTACATTCCCTATATCATCAGGCACATGAGAGAAGGGATTTTCTCTTATATTGCCTGCATTATCTTTCCAGGCGAGATTGGATACCGCCTCCGGTGATTGCCCCTTCTTTATTATCTCCAGGAGCTGCCGCAGGGGTTCTTCCGTCGAGTCCCCCCTCAGTACGTAATCTATTTCAGGATAGCCAAGCAAATCTTTATAGAAGTAAGAGGCGGAGAAACCGCCCATCACCACCTTCGCCTGAGGATGGTGTTTCTTCACCAGCCGGGCAACTTCAACAGCGCCGTGTGCGTGGACCAGCCAGTGCAAATCAATGCCAAACACGTCGGCTTGCAGTTTTTTTATAAACTTCTCGGCGTCAAAGTTTTTATCTCTCAACATACGCCCGGCAAGATTGATAATCCGCACCCGATAACCGGCTCTCTCCAGATAATCGGCGATACTGGTAAGGCCAAAGGGGTACATCTCAAAGACCGGTGTCGCCGGCACCAGGTCGCTTACCGGCCCGTAGAGAATCGTCTTCTTGCGAAAATCATAGACATGCGGTGCGTGTAAAAGAACAAGGTCACTTCTGGACACCTAACAACTCCCCCAAAAAATAGTGATTTATTTTATTGCTATATGTATGCTAACAGCACCAAAAAGAAGGCGGTAATAATTAACCCGGCTGAAACCGGCCCGACGCAAAAACTGTTTCAGCTCTTCTGGTGTATAGTAATTTACCGTAGAATCGGTAAGGTAGCGATATGCCTGACGGCTGCCGGAAATCAGAGCCCCGGCCAGAAAAACAAAACAGCGCACATAGAAATGACACAGGTGCTTTATCAAACCCGGCTTTGGCTGGTTTGTTTCAACAACCACAAACCTGCCGCCGGTTTTCAGCACCCGCAGTACTTCGGCAATATTACGTTCAGCCATCGGGTTTTTATATGTCATATTACGGAAGGCAAAGGCAGTGCCGACACTTTCAAAGTACTCTTCGGGAAAGGGTAAGTCTGCTATGTCGCCACTGGCAAAGGATACCCTGCCGCCACCTGAATTTTCAATCCT
>DAOVXW010000030.1 GCA_030635945.1 Dehalococcoidia bacterium | reverse complement strand
TAATCTCAATACAACCGGTGGCATTGGCAATTATTGTATTCTGACCCATTGCCTTGCAGGCTAATCTTACAGCCAGCGCGTGGCCGCAGCCGATACAAGCGCGGTCGCCGGGGACGAAATATTGCCTCTTGCTTATAAGGCGTGGTACAAAAACCGTATAGTCCTGCATTATTCCCTCACCCCGTACATTTCAAATTCATTATCTCTGCCATTTTTAGCAATCTCAATGCCATTGTTTATAATTTCTTCAAAATCGGCAACCGTTATGTCACGTCCTCCCAGACCGCCGACGAAGCTTACAATTTCAGGTTTATTATTCTGGTTATACAGGGCAGACCTGACTTCAGAGCAAACAGGTCCGCCTGGTCCGCCGAATGAGATGGCTCTATCCAGAACGATAAGCGTTTTCTTGCCTTTAACAGCCTGCCTGAAATCCCCGAAGGGGAAGGGCCGCCACAGGCGTATTCTTACCAGCCCTATTTTCTTTCCTTCTCCGCGTATTTTATCAATAGCCGTCATTGCCGTCTCGCTGTAACTGCCCATTGTGAGCAGCAGTGTTTCGGCATCTTCGCAGCGATAGCATTCGACAGGCTTGTAATGCCTGTTAAAACTTTTACCAAACTCCTGCCATACTTTTAATACACTCTCTTTAGATTTCCTCAGATTTACTTCCTGTGCCCATTTTGCTTCCGTATAAATAACCGGTGGGCCAAAATCTCCCATAGCTACCGGTTTCTCTGGATCAAGGGGCAACGGGAAGTTGTTTTTCGGCAGGAAAGCATCGACTATTTTTTGCTCCGGCATTATAATCGGCTCAATTACATGTGATACGTGAAAACCGTCCAGGTGAATCATCACAGGCAACAATACATCGTTGTCTTCGGCAATACGGAAGGCACACAGGGTATTATCCACCGCTTCCTGCCCGTTTTCCGCGAATATCTGAATCCAGCCGGTATCCCGGCAAGCCATAACATCCGAATGATCGCTCCATACACTTAGCGGCGCCGATAACGCCCGGTTTACCACCGTCATAACTATCGGAAAGCGCATTGATGATGCTACATACAGAACCTCATGCATTAATTCGAGGCCCTGCCCGGCCGTAGCCGTAAATGTTCTGGCTCCCACAGCCGCCGAACCGAGACAGGCGCTCATAGCTGAATGTTCCGATTCAACTGGTATATATTCGGCATCAAGTTCGCCATCGGCTACCAGTTCGGCCAGATGTTCGACAATGTGCGTCTGAGGTGTAATGGGATAAGCCGCTATGACATCGGTATCAGCCATTTTTACCATTTCACTAATGGCAACGGAAACCTCCATACCTACTCTCTTAGCCATTATTCTTCCTCCATGGTTATCACCATTGTCGGGCATTCACGGTAGCATATACCGCAGCCTTTGCAATAGAACATATCGGCTTCAAAATAACCTTCTTTGCTCTGAAAACGGCAGGCTTCCGGGCAGTAAATCATACATAAACCACATTTTATACATCTACTGAAGTCGTGAACCGGTTTTTGCGACCGCCAGTCTCCCGTCCTGTACTGGCTGGCATTTCCCGGTTCGGTTATAATTGTACCGATTTCCAGGTCCTTCCAGGTCAGTTCATTTTCTTTCTTTGTCACTTAACCTTCACCTTTTACCCTGGTTTCCGCATAGGATTTTATCATGGCCTTTTTATTTTTTTCAGCCAGTTTGCCGAAACGCTTCTCCAGCGGCTGAAAAAGAGATTCCAGCTTTATGATAGCTGACGCCTTAACCAGGGCTCCTATCATCGTTGTATTAACAATCGGGCGTCCCAAAAACTCACGGGCAATGCTTGTGGCATCTATCATAGCCAGTTTGTATTTGGTGCCGAACCTATCTTCTATATCCTTATCTTTAATAGAACCCTTTGTATTTATCACCATCAAACCACCATCTTTAAGACCCGATGTGATATCGACTATATCCAATAGGCTCGGGTCAAGCACAACGACAATATCCGGCTCTGTTACTCCGGCCCGTACACGTATCTGTTTATTGTTATCTATCCTGATGAATGCCTGTACGGGAGCGCCTCTTCTTTCGGGGCCGAAACTTGGGAACGCCTGGGCATATTTATCCTCACTTATTGCCGCCTGGGCTACCAGTTCGGCAGATGTAACGGAACCCTGCCCGCCACGACCGTGTATCCTGATTGCGATAGGTTCTTCATTTTCCATATATACAATCCTTAAATACGCCCCTGGAGCGACTTGAACGCTCGCACCCAGCTTCGGAGGCTGGTGCTCTATCCACCTGAGCTACAGGGGCTAATGGAATATTTTACCTTAAAGCCAGAAAATAAAGCAAGAAATCTTTATTATCGACTTTTTTCAATCTATTATGGCTCACCCGGAGCCCGAAGAGAAGACGAGAAAAGCACCAAGAAGCCAAAGTCCAATTAACATATAAGTATACCAGCTGGCGAATTTTAATATCTTTCGCTTATATTGAAAACGCAAACCGACAACGACTACCAAAGTCATTGCGATTGTTATCATAGCTGTAATAAGATGAGCGCTGGATACGAGAGAAAGGATAGATCCCTTTGTATAAAATATGTCAATGATAAATATTTTGGCGATATTTATCATATTTGCACCCATCAAATCAGCCACCGCAATGTCTATCGCCCCTATGCGTATAGCGGCAATGCCAACGGCTAACTCTGGCATTGAGGTTGTCAGTGCCAAAAAGAGAGTGCCGACAAAGCTATTGTTCATGTTATAGGTGACGGCAATTTCCTCTCCGATAAATGCCAGCCATATACCGGCACCGATTATAGCCAGTGCTGCTATCGAAAATCCGACGTAAACCTGCCTGTTAGTAATGTCATCATATTTAAAAGTAATCGGTTGCTGTTTCTTACCATCATTGCTACGGCATTCATATTTAAATATCTGCCTGACACTGAAAACATATAATAAGAATATTATTAGACTGGGAACGCCCACCCAGCCCAGAGATAATCCCGAAAGACTTTCTCCGAAGAAGATGCTCGCTGCAGCCAGCGCAACAAGCACTGCCCCTGCTCCCGCTGATATTATATGTACCCGGCTTACCTTATTAAGAATAGGCCCTTTTGAATAGAGCATATCCAGCACAGCCAAAATGGCCAGATTAAAAGTGCAGCTGCCAAAGATAGTGCCCAGGGCAAGATCGGGGGCGTCAACCAGAGCGGCGGCGCTTATGCCGGTAACCAGTTCGGGCAATGACGTTACCAAAGCAATAAGCACAAGCCCTATCCATACGCAACCAAGCCCTGTCTTTTCCGCAATGGCATCACCGTATCTGGTAAGTTTGAAACCGGCGAATAGAATGACAACAAGGCAGAATACGAATGCAAGCCAGACCAAAATAAAAGCCTCCCGGGGTCAGATTAACTTTAAAGAATACTATACCGTAATAAAACTGTAAAGTCGTGAAAGATTACGGGTGAACAGCTCCAGACCCAAATGTTGAGGGGTATTCAAAGGTCCTGATGGTACCATTTACATCTACTGTATAGATCACGCCGTTTGTAAAATCGCTGCCCAGATTGGCGTATTTTTCAAAGTAACCATATACCTGAACACAAACAGCATCCCTGGGGCGTTCTGTGGTTACCTCAATCTTTATTGTATTGTCAATACGCTCAGTGGTCAGTTCATGAAAGACAGTGCAACCGTCAGCCAAGCCACCCGTGATATGAACTAATATTTGCTCTGGAAATGATTCGGCAATGCTTATTTCAACTTCGTGTATGGGTGCCAGTTTTATCTCCAGTCTCGAATCATCCCCCTTGCATCCGAAGATTAACGCTAGTATAGCAGGCAGTATTAAAACAGCAATAATAAATTTTGCTTTCACAACCACTCCCGAATAATTTTATTATATAATTCTTTTTACCATTTTATAAATTAAATATCAAGAGCTAATGTTAGCCCGACTTTCAATTTTTGCACGTCTCTACTATACGTTAAGCTCAATTTTTTATTGTCACAATCGGAAATATTTGTAATCAATGGAGTATTTTAGCTAAGGAAAGAAAGCAACTCTCAATTAGAGATAATCAAATTGGAGTTCACAATTGGAATAAGCTCCAGGCAAGCAAACCTACAAAAACAAGTAATACCAGTAAGCCCATGAACTCAAGGGGCATTCGCTGCTTATCAGGATCATAATCAGCATGGTCCTTGCCTGTTACTCCGCCCACGCGCTTCCCTGCAGATCCTATCGTGTCCGAAAGATAGCCCACCGGGTTGGTACCCACTTTCAACACCAGTTGGACCATTTTTAAAACTATACTCTCTAACCATCCAAAGAAGGAGTTGACCGATACCACAAAAACTTTATAAGCCAGTTTAGCAGGACGGCGGTAGAACCAGTCTGTGTCCAGGGATATTGTATTTTTTCCTTTTAATAAATCAATTAAAAGGAAAAAACCGATTCCTGTAAACACCAGTATTTGAACTGCTTCGACGATATGATTGGCTGTGTAGGGATTATAATCCACAGGATAGGGAAGAATATTATAAAGAAGCGACGGGTAGACACCTATAACAATACATAAAATGGCTGTAAGCCCCATACCTATATACATACCAGGAGGAATACGCGATATCTCAGTAGTATTCTCTAAAGATTGCGGCTTACCGAACCAGGTAAAATACGGGAGCTTTAACCCAGTATGCAAAAAGGTTCCTACCGAGGCCAAGTTTAAAAACAGCACCACTAGTCCTAGGCCGCTTAATCCGGCCGCATAAATTATCATTGATTTGCTGACGAACCCGCTGAAGAGTGGAACGCCTGAAATAGAGAAGGCTCCTACCATGTAGAGTATCAGAATACCAGGCATGAATTTAGCCAGACCGCCCAGTTCGGATAATTTGCTCCGGCCGGTAGCATAAAGTACCGCCCCAGCACCCATAAATAATAAACCTTTGTAGAGAATGTGGGTGAAGGCATGTGCGCTTACGCCGTTGATAGCCACCATCGTACCGATCCCAACCCCGGCTACCATATAACCTACCTGGCTAATGATGTGATAAGCCAACAAGCGTCGTGTATCATTCTCTAACACAGCATAAATAACACCGTAAATTGCCATAATCACGCCAGCCCAGATAAGGATTTCCCATCCTGCAAAACCTCGGGCTAGAGCATAGACTGCTGTTTTGGTGGTAAAAGCGCTGAGAAAAACGCTTCCATATACCGTCCCTTCCGGATATGCATCTGCCAACCAGGCGTGCAGGGGAGGCACTGCCGCATTGATACAAAAAGCTATCAGGATCAGATACGAGGCGATACCGGCATCCATATGGTTAAACTCAATAGATCCTGTTTGAGTGATGTGCATTAGGACCCCTGCTATTAGAACACTACCGCCAAAGATGTGGACCATAAGGTAACGCATGCCAGCACTGCGAGATTGTTGTGTTCTCCTGGCCCAGATTAGATAAACAGAGGAGATCGCCATGATTTCCCAGAATATCACCAGTGTGAAAAGGTCACCAGCAAAAACCACACCCAAGCCACTTCCTGCATATAGCAGAGAGGCTACTTTCTGCGTTGTATCTTTAACATGATAACCATAAATGCCACCTAAAAAAGTTACCAACACGAAAACATACCCGAAAACCAGGCTCAGTTCATCTATCCGGGTTATTACCAATGTATAATTTAAAAATGGCATCGAAAGGCTGTCGCCCGCATTCACGGATAATAACCACCAAAAAGCCACCGCCGGGAATACTAAGAAAGCAGCAGGGCGAATGCGCAGCGGCAGTAAGAGCAGCAGTATTGCACCTACAAAGAAAATAACCGCTGGAGGAAAATTAATCATAGTAGTCTTCCTTGCGTTGCAACCAAAACCGACCTAACCATTTGGCTATATATATCATGGCAACGCAACCGATAAATCCCAGCAGAGCAAAAAATATGTATATATTGGAGAACCAGAATTCAGGCCCGTGTCCATCTGGTGGAAAAATAAATCCCAGGGCAATGGCTATGACAGCCATCAGCGCCAGTATTAGCCACATATACTTCTTTTTGCTTCTCAACTTCATCCCCCAACCCCAATCATAATATTTATTACGGTATCCCTAGCGAGATCATATAAGTGGAAAATGCCATTAGGAAATAGTCCAAGGTACAAGGCCAAAGCGGCGGTTACTACAATCGGTATCACCATAAATGGTGAAGCCTCAGCAAATTTAACATATTTATCCGATTTCATAAAATATGCACGTTTTATAATGGGGAAAAAATAGGCTGCATTGAGCAAGCCGCTAAGCAACAATAGCCCCATATAAATCCACAAATCTGCCTCCAGAGCTCCCTGTCCAAGAAACCATTTGCTTATAAACCCGTTAAAAGGCGGTAATCCCACCAACCCTATCGCACACATAGTAAAGGCAGCCATTGTTATCGGCATTTGTTTTCCGATTCCGTTAACATCGCTAATATTTTCACAATGCGCTTTAGAGTATAATGCACCGGCGCAGAGGAATAAGGTAATCTTCAGTACCGCATGATTCATTAGGTGCATCAATCCGCCCACCCAAGCGCTACTTGATAGCAGAGATATACCGAGTAAAATATAGGAAAGATGGCCAATTGTAGAATAAGCTAACCTCCGCTTGATATTATCCTGCTTGAGAGCTAAAAGCGAGGAAGCAATGATGGTTATTGCAGCCACCACAGAAAGCACCTGCCAGGCATTGATATTATGAAATAGAGCGGGCCCAAAAACAAAACCTATAACTCGAATGAAACCGAAAACGCCTGATTTTACTACCGCAACGGCGTGCAATAAGCCACTGACTGGGCTGGGTGCCACCATTGCTGAAGGCAGCCAGCCATGTAATGGTATCAGAGCTGATTTCATACCGAAGCCTACAAGGAAAAGCGTAAAGAGAAGCATTAGATTAGGCATTCCCGTAATATCATCAAGGAATCCGCCCGGCTGAAAATCAAGAGT
>DAOVXW010000092.1 GCA_030635945.1 Dehalococcoidia bacterium | reverse complement strand
CCTCAACATCGTTAAAGCTCCATTGCTCATCCGGGCTTTGAATTGTGAACTCAGGGATAATAATTTTACCGCCGTTCGTCCGTAATCGATCCACCTCATCACGGAATGTGGCATATATTCCTTCAAGATGCTCAGAGCTTTCCCTGAAAAACTCTATGTAACTATTGTCTTTATACGGGTGGGTATCCACACGGAAGGCAATATTTTCCCTCCAGCCACCTGAATAATGTGCCGCATACCACCAGTGTTCTTCATTGTTTATGCTGTCAATAACATGAGTAGCAAGACTGTCATCAAAGTGGTATTGAAGTGTTAAATCCCCTCGTTTTGAAAGGTGAACAAGCACGTCAAATATAGAAAAGTGTCCAGGTTGAAATATATCGGAGCGAATGCTTTCTAAATCTACAGGGTTGAAACTGAATTCACCGATTCCTGAAATATTGATACTTCCAATAATGTTAGGTTGACGCCCGATAGCTGTAATCTCAGGGACTATGGATCCTCCTTCCGTTGGTAAATAAACAGAATCTGTCTGCGTGATTGTGGATGATGTGCTACCATTTTCCGAAGGCTCTGATATACAGGAAGAAATGAAAGAAAGAGAACCGGCGCTTAGCAGGCTAAAACCACCCAATGAAAGAAGCTTCACGAAAGTGCGCCGGGAACAATATTTATTTAAACAGTAATAATGCATTAACTCAACTTAGTGTAAAAAAAGTCTGATCAAGACTAGTTCAATCAGTTTTACTGATAATCCTCTTGGCGAAGACAAGATATTTTTCGTCTTCTACGATAAGAGTATACATACTACTAATATTATAATATTAATAAAGTAAAGAAAAGTGAAAGAATATTAAGGCGCAATGAAATCATGAAGTATTCAATATCCAGCCAATAAAGAAGAGAGCTTCGCTTGATCAAGCGAAGCTCTCTTCTAATCACTTAAAACTAATTACTAGCTATCCAGAATCTTCATTGCCTCTTCCCGGTAAGAATCCATTAGATAGGGTATACCGGTAATATCGGCGCATTCTTGGGTCAATGACATAAGTTCATTACGCGTAATCGCCGGGGTGCTAAAGCACCTGGCACCAGCCATTAACTGCTGCAAGCCTACTTTGAGCTTGTCGCAATAGCTGTATATTCCCAGGGCGCCGAGAGGTATGTTTTTAATCTCCTTAGCGCCGATCATGTTCTTGACATCTTCGTAATTGATGAATATCTCTTCAACGGTGCTGCCAAAACGGCCTACCGTACTTGGTAATTTACCATCCTTGAGCCACTGTGCGATATTCTTGCCGACCATACCGGGTATCATCAGCGCTCTTCCCATACAAACTGCCTTGGTAAAGGGAGCACCGAGAGCAAGAACCTTGAATATACCATCCTCACTACTGAAAGCACCGGCAAAAGCGATATCCGGCACCCTTTCGCCCTTATCGGTCAGTTTCTGGCAAAATTCATAAGCGGCGGCATGAAGATATAAACTGGGCATACCCCATTCTTCCATCATACGCCACGGGCTCATGCCGGTTCCGCCGGGGGCTCCGTCTATTGTAAGGAGGTCAATCTTGGCTTTTGAAGACCATTTTATAGCCATCGCCAGTTCGCGCAGGCCATAAGCCCCTGTTTTCAGGGTGATGCGCTGGAATCCGATGTCTCTCAGGCGTTGAACTTCGGCATAAAAGCCTTCTTCGTCCACAAATCCAAGGCGGCTGTGTCTCTCAAACTCCCTGAGGGCTCCATCCTTAAATGCTGCCTGTATAACCGGATTTGAGGGGTCGGGTGTTACGATATAACCCCGTTTTTGAAGTTCCAACGCACGTTCCAGGCTGTTCACTTTTATCTCACCGCCTATACACTTAGCACCCTGCCCCCATTTTAGTTCCAGAGTGTTCAATCCATGCTTTTTAAAGACGTATTCAGCCACGCCCAACCTGGTGTCTTCAACGTTCATCTGTACAAGTATTTCACCGTATCCCTGATGATACCGCCGATAAATCTCAATACGGCGGTCCATATCCGGCGATGAAGTAACCTGACCATTAGAATCAAGTTCAAGCCTGGGGTCAATGCCGCAAACGTTTTCACCGCAGACCAGCGTTACACCGCCTATAGCGGCTCCAATGGCAAAGTGTTCCCAGTTTTTACGGGCTATTTCAGTTGAGCCGAGGGCACCTGTAAATACCGACACCTTCATTTTTACTTTTAGGTCCCAGCCATATTCGGTTTCCGTATTAACCGAAGGAAATATAGCGCTATCGGGATCACCGACAACACCTTCGGGAAGTCCCCTGGCGCCTAAAGCATAACCATGGATATTGAGGTGCGAATAATCAACGGGATAGTCCTTATCACCTCCTGCGATAACTTCGCCGAATGGCCCGGGATAGATGAGTTCCCGTCCGCGGAAAGTTGCTTTGAAAATCTCGCAGTTTCCGGTGCAGCCATCAAGACAGCGTGTGCAGATACCGCTCATTGGTGTTACGCTTTTGGAACGGTTGGTGGTCTGCGTAGCTTCGTTTGCGTTTGGTCGTTGTAGATTCATGTAGTAATACTCCCTTCAAATTTAAAATTTAATCGGTATTCCCTTTTTCTTGAGATATTGTTTGGCTTCCATTATAGATATTTCCTTGAAATGAAATATTGAAGCGGCTAATACCGCCGAAGCTTTGCCTGTAGTTACGGCCTGATAAAGATGCTCAAGTTTACCGGCACCACCCGAAGCGATAACCGGTATGCTTACTGCTTCAGCCACCGCTTTGGTCATCTCTAAATCATATCCGTCTTTAGTGCCGTCTGCATCCTTACTGGTAAGTAGAATCTCTCCCGCACCCAGCGATTCGACACGCTTTGCCCATTCCACTATATCCATTCCCGTTGATTCAGTTCCGCTTTTAATTACCACTTCCAGCCGGGGTAATCCGCTATCCGGGAGATTTTTCCTGCCATCAATTGCGACGACGAGCTTCTCTTTGCCAAACTTTTTTGATGCTTTGCTAATCAGTTCGGGATTTTGGACAGCGGCAGTGTTTATGGAAACCTTATCAACGCCAAGGTCAATTAATACTTTCATATCTTCAATGCTGCCAATACCGCCACCTACAGCGAAGGGGACCGTAACTACGTCACGTACTTTCTTCACCCATTCCATTCTCGTTTTTCTGTTCTCGACGGTTGCGAAGATATCGAGAAAGACAAGTTCATCTGCCCCCTCCCGGCTATAAGCCTCCGCCGCTTCTGCCGGGTCACGCGCATCTCTGAGGTTGATAAACTTTACTCCTTTCACTACCCTCCCCTCTTTTATATCCAGGCATGGTATTATTTTTACTTCTCGCATCTTATAACTCCTCAAATTTAATCAGATCACTGTATTCCATAACCGTGCTCATGCCACGGTTTTCAGCCTCAATTCCTGCCTCCACAGCAGCAGCTATTGGATTCAAGCCGTTGACAAGGATTATGCCTATCCTGTTAAGTTCCACCGGGATTTCACACACTGTCTCGCTTACATTTCCCATAATCAATAATCCGCCCAAACCGGCCTTTTCAAGATCAGCCATGACTTCTTTCGCCAGGGTCTGGCAGGGTGCCGGAATCTCACGATATGGGGCAAGTATCCGCCCATTACCACTATCAGCCACTTCTCTTACTGAAGTCATTCTGGCTCTAATGAATACTTCAGAGGGGTCCAGGGAACAGCCGGAATATTGAATCAGTTCTATAAAGCGAAGAGGTTTCTTATTTCTAGTTTGCAGGATACCGGAGAACGTGGAATCCATTGGCACACCAGCCTTGAGCAGGACACCATTCAATACAATACTGCAGACGGTAGCCAATGCCACCTTACCCTCTGG
>DAOVXW010000099.1 GCA_030635945.1 Dehalococcoidia bacterium | reverse complement strand
GCTTCCAGATCGCCGTTAGCCGAATAAACCTCTACCAGTTTTGTTTCATTATTCAAATAAGGCTCCCACCGATTGCCCGGTATGGATACGATTGATAGCCTCGCCCAATAGTGATGCTATGGGCAGAACGGTAATTTTATCTATCTTTTTGTCACCATTTAGCGGTATCGTATTGGTAACCACCACCTCTTTTACCGGAGATGCGGCTATCCTTTGAATAGCCTGTCCGGAGAACACCGGGTGCGTACAGCAGGCATATACTTCTGTAGCCCCCCGCTCCAGCAGGGTGGCGACTGTATTTACCAGTGAGCCGGCGGTGTCTATTTCATCATCAACGGTAAGGGCTATTTTACCTTCAACTTCACCAATAACATTCAGCGTCTCTATCTGGTCTTTGTTGCCGATGCGCCTCTTTTCCATAATTGCCAGCGGCGTATCCAGTTTGTGTGCCAAATCTCTTGCCTTCTTGCTTATGCCGATATCGGTGGCAACGACAACAATGTTGTTCAGTTTTTTCTGCTTAAAGTAGTTACTCAAAATATCCAGGGCGGTAAGCTCATCAACCGGTATATTGAAAAAGCCCTGTATCTGTTCTGCGTGCAGATCGACGGTCAGCAGGCGGTTAGCCCCGGCTACGGTCAGCAGGTCGGCTATAAGGCGGGCCGTTATCGGCACTCTGGGCTGGTCCTTCTTATCGGTGCGGCCATAACCGTAATAAGGCACAACGGCTGTAATGCGCCCTGCCGATGCCCTCTTCAGGGCGTCAATCATAATAAGCAGCTCGACAAGGCTGGTGTTGACCGGGGAAGAGACGGGCTGGATGATAAAAGTATCACGCGAGCGCACATTTTCAAGGATGCGGACAAAAATGTTCTCGTTGCTGAACTGGAATACCTCGCATTTACCCAGCGGTATTTTCAAATATTCGTTAACCGCCTTCGCAAGGGCGGGATTGGCATTACCGCTAAATACCTTTAATTCGTCCATCAGTTTCCCCCTTCAATATAATCATGGTTATCGATACCCGGCACCGGAAAGTGCTGACACATCTGGATAACCTCTTCCTTTACCTGTCGTTGAACATTCAGATTATCAATATGGCTGATTACGTTTACCAGTAAAGCGGCGATACACTTCATCTCTTTTATTCCAAAACCGCGGGAAGTTATCGCCGGTGTTCCCAGGCGGATACCGCCGGCTGTTCTTGGCGAATAGGTATTGCTAAAGGGGACGGCATTGCGGTTAACGATGATGCCGGCGTTTCCCAGGGCTTCCTCAGCCTGTTTGCCGGTAATGCCGGTTTCGGCAAGGTCAACCAGAATCAGGTGGTTATCCGTACCACCCGATATCAATCTCAACCCCAGTTGCTTTAGATCGGTTGCCAGTACAAGGGCGTTTTCCAGTATAGCCTGCTGGTAGCCTATGAAATCCGGTTGCAGGGCTTCTTTAAAAGCGACTGCTTTGGCAGCGATAACATGCATCAGTGGCCCCCCCTGCATCCCGGGAAAGACGGCGGAATCTATCGACGAAGCCAGCTCTTTATTGCACAAGATAAAACCACCGCGCGGTCCCCGCAGTGTCTTGTGAGTCGTTGAAGTTACCACGGAGGCGTAGGGCACCGGGGTGGGGTGCAGACCGGCAGCCACCATACCGGCGATATGGGCTATATCGGCCATTAACACAGAGTCTGCCTTTTCGGCGATGCGATGGAAACGCTCGAAATCGATAATTCTGGGATAGGCGCTGGCACCGGTAACAATCAGTTTGGGTTTGTGTTTAAGGGCAAGCTTTTCTACCTGCTCGTAGTCGATTCTTTCCGTTTCCGGGTCAAGACCGTATGCTATGAAGTTATATGATTTACCAGAGAAATTAACCTTTGAACCGTGGGTAAGATGCCCACCATGCGCCAGGTTCATACCCAGCACTGTATCACCATGGTCAAGCAGGACAAAATAGGCAGCCATATTAGCCTGCGCTCCGCTGTGGGGCTGAACGTTGGCATGATCGGTGTGAAAGATTTTCCTGGCGCGCTCTATAGCCAGCTTCTCTATGGTGTCCATATTCTCGCAACCGCCATAATAGCGCTTTCCCGGGTAACCCTCGGCGTATTTATCCGTCAGGGCGGAACCCTGAGCTTCAAGTATCGCCCGGCTGGTATAGTTTTCGGAAGCGATAAGGTTTACGGTCTCCCTTTGACGCTTTTCCTCTAAATCTATAGCCCGGCTGATTTCAGGGTCGGTTTTGCTTAAAGAACTCATTAACATCCTTTGCGGGGTAGAAGTAAAATCTAACTCTATTTTACTCTTGTTCCGATGGCTTATCAACCCGAATTTCAGCCTGTACAAGGCCGTCATCCTCAATATCAATCTGGTTTTCAGCTGGGACGAGGCTGTTATTATCGGTATCAATATGGTTTTCAATCGGGGAGAGACTATCGCCGAAACCGAACCACTTGATAATACCCAGGTAGCGCAATGTGAAAAGATAAAGCAGCAGACAAATAGGTATTGCCCACCAGATAGATTCCGCTGCTATGCTGATGCCGATATAGGGTGGGTTCGCCTGACCAAGAGAAAATGGCCCGATATTAATAAAGGTATATACGTGAACCAGTAAATAGAGCGGGATAAGAACCGCTAAAAACCACCTGAGTTTGTTTCCCTGGCGTCCTCTGGCTAAATCCATCAGCTTAAAAATGGCTATAGCCAGGGCGATGCAGATGGCGCCGATGGTGGGATAAAAATAGAATAGGTAGCTGACGCGGTCGGTGATGAGGCTGGCCGGTATCCATATCATATAAGTGCCCAGAAACCAGGAAAAGGGGAACAGGGCATTTGCCTTACCCTTTATCGCCCGGTAGATTATATAAATGACCAGTGGTATAACAAGCACCGTAATTGTGGGGCTTATCATACCCAGGAGGCGGGGGGTAAACCAGTACGGCAGAACAAAATGCGCCCAGTGCAGCTTGCCATACCAGATGGGCAGTAACCATTCCCAGGGCCTGGTGGCAATGTTGTTTGCCTCCGGGTAGTCGGGGGTAAAGATTATACTGCCGGTGTCACCCAACATTTTAGATATCTGCGAAAACGGATTGAGCCATTCCCCCCAGATTAAATAATCGAACAGAGGCATCAGGGCGACGAAGGTGATAGGAGCAATCACTACCAGCAGGGCAAAGCGCCAGGTGTTCTTTATAGATGAAAAGAACTGAAGCAGGAAATGCCATATATGCCTGCGCCTTGCCAGGAAACGGTACAGTGAGCTAAACAGGTTACCGATTTCGGCATAGCCTACCGTCAGGAACCAGTGCAGTCCTATTACCACGATGGCTAAAGCCCCGTTTAACTTGGCCAGGGTGGCTAAACCTACCATTACCCCGGACATTACGTATCTCTCCTTCAAATAGAGCCAGAAGGAAGCCAGCATAAGGGTTACAGTGAAGACGTCGAGCATGGCTACACCACCCTGGACGAAGCTGAGGTTCTCTATCGCCACCAGAAAGGTAGCCAGGTAAGCAACCTTTTTGGAAAGGTTAAGCCGGCGGCAGATGAGGTACATAAATACAATGCCGGCGGCACCGAATATAACGGAAAAGAAGCGCCAGCCCATCGGATTATCGCCGAAAAGATGTATACCGCCGACT
>DAOVXW010000128.1 GCA_030635945.1 Dehalococcoidia bacterium | reverse complement strand
CTTATAATTCTCAAGCTCGGTGCTGCCGTGAAGTACTGTAATTTCAGGGTCTGATATTAAATCCTGCAGTATCTTGCCAAAGCCCAGGGTTAATACAAAATTCAGCGGTGCAATAATGCCGCCATAACCGGCTTTAACGCCATACTCCTCGTTCTGCCACAGCGGATTGGGGTCTCCGATAGCCCGGGCAAAGCGTTTTATCATCCCCTTTTCAATCTCATATACAAGGGGCTCCTCCTCAACTCCGACCCGGCTCTCCAGTTCTTTAATTGTCTTCGAATCAATGCTCATATAAGTCAGCCTTTAAAATCAATGCACACAGGATGCAAAAGTCTATCCCAGCCACATCTGCCATGTCAAGAAACTTGCAGATATCTTCCGTCTTTGACTATCAAAATATGCTATAATGCACCCAGCTTCCATAATAAAGGATTACAATGGTCACCGAAGTTAAAAAAACATCAGTTGACCCGAACGAGACCCCCGCTATTCAGACATCAAGCCTGACCAAAACATTCGGCAATCTGATTGCCGTTGACGGAATCAATCTGGAAATTAAAAGGGGAGAGCTGTTCGCTTTTCTGGGACCCAATGGTGCGGGAAAAACAACCACTATCAGTATGCTCGCCTGTCTACTCAAACCCACCAGCGGTACCGCCATGGTTATGGGCTATGATATAAACAGAGAGCCCTACAAGGTCAAGCAAATCATAGGCGTATCCCCCCAGGAAACAACTCTGTCGGAGCACCTCAATTCTATGGAAAATCTGGCTCTGGTGGGGCATCTTCATAATATTGAGCCCAATAAGATAAAGGTCTGGTCAAAACTTATGCTGGAAACTATGGGATTGACCGATAGGGCTAAAGACCAGGTCAGGAAGCTCTCCGGCGGCATGAAAAGAAGGCTGAGCATTGCTATGGCATTGATTCATGATCCTCAGGTTATATTCCTTGACGAGCCCACCCTGGGATTAGATCCCCAGGCGAGAAGAGCCGTTTGGAACTACATCTCCCGCCTTAAGGGTGATAAGACAATCCTGATGACGACCCACTATATGGAAGAGGCGGATTATCTGGCTGACCGCATCGGTATTATTGACAATGGTAAAATTGCGGCTCTGGGTACAAGCCCTGAACTTAAAACCGATATAATTGAAACGCACACGATGGTTGTCTACGCCTGGAACCTGACACAGAAGGTCATAATGGAATTACGTAAACGATACGGAATAGTAGAGATAAACAACGGTACGATGACAATAAGCGATAAAAGGCTTGATTTCAAGGATATCATTAACCGGCTGCATGCCGTTGGTACGGTCGTTCGCTCGGCTTATATAAAAGAGCCGACTCTTGAGGACGTTTTCCTCAAGATAACCGGGAGGGAATTAAGGACATGAGGTTCTGGCAGCTGTTTATAAGAAGCCTCAAGGAAACGTACCGCGACCCTCTGGCGCTGGGGTTTCTGCTGGCTTTCCCGCTTATATTCATGCTTGTCTTCGGCGGCGCCTTCAGCGGCGATACCCCCCCCAGCTATGACATTGGTATTATTGATAACGACCATACCGAGGTTTCACAGAGTTTTATCGGTCAGGCCCTCGCCCAGGTGCCCATCTTCGAGGTTACCGGTTTTAACGATACCGATTCCGCCCGGGATGAACTGAAGCTGGGCGAACTCAGCGCTTATGTCGTTATCCCCGGCGGTTTCGGCGCACAGGTATCGCAGATAATACAGGGCACAGACGGTAATATAATCTTGGATATAACCTATGATGAAAGCGACCTGCTGGTATCGGAGCAGATTGTATCAAGCATCGATGCCACCACCCGCCAGTTTGCCGGCATCGAAATCCCGATAACTATCACCACCAACCCGATTAACATCGGAGCGGATATAACCCAGATGGATTTCATAGCACCGGGGATAATAATCTTCGGTCTGCTGATTATGATACCCACCTCCGGGCGCATAATGCTGCGTGACAAAGAGAGCCGTTTTCTTTACCGCATGCTCACAACCCCAACAAAGCCCTGGGAGTTTATCGCCGGCTATTCTCTTAGCATGGTGCTTCTGGCTATCGTCCAGATATTTTTCTTTATCCTGCTGGGCTGGCTTTTCGGTATGGACATAATCGGCAACCTTGGGCTGGCATTTGCCATATTTCTGTTAACCGCCATCTGCAGCATCGGCATCGGTATGGTCGTCGCTTCTCTATCCAAATCCGAAAACCAAGGAGAGTCGCTCAGCTGGCTTTTCTCTATGCCTCTTGCCATCCTCTCCGGTGTCTGGTTCTCATCCGAGTTCATGCCGTCATATATGCGCACCTTTGCCGACCTCTTCCCCTTCTCCCACGCCATCGATGCATCACGGGCCGTCATCACCCGCGGCGTCGGTATGGAGGCGATAAGCGGTGACTTTTTCTTCCTCGTCGGCTGGGCAGCCGGCATCTTCATCATCGGTACTATACTATTCAGTAGAACAATGCGCAGTTAAAGCTTATGAAAGTTATCGAATGGCTTGGCGACAGGCTGAAAATAATCGATCAGGGCAGGTTACCCCACGAAGAAATCTACCTCGAACTTAGTGGCTATCAGGATGTAGCCCGTGCAATAAGGGATATGAATGTGAGAGGCGCACCGGCTATCGGTGTCGCCGCCGGCTATGGCATCGCCCTGGGCGCCAACGCCATTAAAACCACGGATGTAAAGCTGTTTAAAAAAGAGCTTTCAAATATTATAGAAACCATAATCTCCACCCGTCCCACCGCCGTAAACCTTTTCCGCGTCGCCGGGCGCATGAATAATGTATCTGCTTGCGGTAGGAACGTTGAAGAGATAAAGAAAGCGCTGACAGATGAAGCGGTTAAAATACATCTTGAAGAGGAAACAGCCACCGAAAATATTGTCCAATTCGGTAGCGAGCTTATAGACGACGGCTTCGGTGTGCTGACCCACTGCAATACGGGACCCCTCGCCACCGCCGGTTGCGGCACCGCCCTGGGGATGATAATTCACGCCCATCGTCAGGGTAAAAAACTGAGTATTTTTGTTGATGAAACCCGCCCCCGCCTCCAGGGGGCGAAGCTTACTACCTGGGAGCTGAAGCAGGCGGGTATTCCCTTCACCCTTATAACCGATTCTATGGCCGGCTATTTTATGAAACGGGGGGAGATTGGCTGCGTTATCGTCGGTGCCGAT
>DAOVXW010000113.1 GCA_030635945.1 Dehalococcoidia bacterium | reverse complement strand
CGTATGGGGTGGGGAGGCTGTTACCCTGACAAAAGGCTCGTCTTTATAGAAATCAAGGTAAATCTGCCTTATTTCCGCTTCTCCTCTTTTATCAGCGGCAATTCTGCCAGTCAACGGAGCATAGCAGGTTGTCAGAATACCCCTTGTCATCGGTATCAGGTGCGGAACAAAGGTTACCGATGACGGCTGTTCCGGATGGAGCAGATTCAGCTCCTGGATAATCTCCGGCAGGTGGCGGTGCCCCTCCAGGGCGTAGGCGGTGGCATCTTCATTAACCTCTGCGAAATGTGTTTTCAGGCTCAACGTTCTGCCGGCGCCGGAGATGCCGGACTTGCTGTCAATAATAGCGTGGTTGCCAACCAGCCCTCTTTTTACTGCCGGAGCCAAAGCCAGAATGGCGCCGGTGGAGTAGCAGCCGGGATTAGCCACCAGCCCGGTGGTGGTAATCTGGCGGCGGTGCAGCTCTGGTAAGCCGTATACTGCCTGTTCAAGCATTTGTGGTGCAGGGTGGGTGAAACCGTACCATTTGGGGTATTTATCGGCATCCTTCAATCTGAAATCGGCGCTAATATCCACCACCTTGATACCCCGCTCAAGGATGGGCAGGACTTCGGCGGTGCTTTCCTTATGCGGCATGGCACTGAAAACCAGATCAACATCACCCAGCTCGGCCTTAATTACCAGGTTACTGCCTGTAAGATGAGGAAAGACCTCGTCCAGTCTCTTGCCGGCGGTACTGCGCCCGGTAACCGAAACAAGTTCCACCTGCGGGTGCCGGCTGAGCAACCTTGCCAGCTCTACGCCAGCGTAGCCGGTAACATTAATAATGCCTGCTTTATTTTTTTTCATTGGATTCACACCTCTGGCAGACTTTTTCAAGGGACTTCAGTTGTTCGCTTGTACCCATGGCAATCAGGGTATCTCCGGCTTCCAGTTTCTCCTCCGCAGAAGGATTTGCCACCAGTTTACCACTTTTCCTGATTATTGCCAGAATGGTGGCTTTTGTGCGATGACGGGCTTCTTCAACATTCAGGCCGGCCAGAGATGAAGCCCCGTTGACGGCAATATTTTCCATCTGTAGTTCCTGGCCGCGACGATAGATTACGGTGTCGATGAAATCAACCACCGACGGACGCAGGGCAAGCATTGCCATACGGCGGGCCCCGATGCTATTAGGCGATATAATGCGGTCGGCGCCTGCCTTCTTTAGCTTGGCTTCAGCTTCGCTGCCGGAGGAACGGGCTTCAATAAACAGGTCAGGTTGAAGCTGCCTGGCTGAAAGCGTGATGTAGGTGTTTTCAGCATCACCGGCAACGGCGACCACCAGACCGCGAGCTTGTTCAATACCGGCTTCTTTGAGTGTCTCATCATTGGCAGCATCGGCAAGAAGATAGAGCCGGTTGTCTTCTTCGGCTTTGGCTATACTATCATGGGCGTTGTCAATAACGACAAAGGGCACCCGTTCCTCGGTAAATACATTAGCTATCTCCTGCCCTACCCGGCCATAGCCGCAGATTATAAAATGGTTCTTCAGTTTGGCAATTTTATTTTTCATCTGTCGCCTCCCAAGAGTAGTGCCAAATTCTCCCTCTACCACATAGGCTACAATAGCGGTCAGAGTGTAGAGGGCTCCGCCGACACCGCCGACAATCAAGAAACTGCTGAAAATACGCCCGTTAACGCTCAGCGGGTGGACTTCATCGTAGCCGACGGTGGTTATGGTTGTTATGGTCATAAAGATGGAATCCAGAAAAGACCAACCCTCAATCAGCAAATAACCGGCTGTGCCGATTACGATAATAGCAACCAGGGCGATTATACCCCATAGCAATCTTCTTGAAGGATTCATTGATTTACCTGTGTCGGGCTTTTTATTTTGCTGCTTTATTCTAGCATATAATTGCCATAAAAGGGGTGGTGTGGTAATATTTCGGGCTGGATTGTTAGACATCCTGCGTAAAAATGGAGGTGAATAAGTGTCCAAGATATATTTAATTGATGTTACCAACCGTGATGGTGTGCAGACGGCGAAGCTCGGTCTTTCCAAGCTGGAAAAAACAATGGTAAATATTTACCTGGACGAGATGGGAATCTTCCAGTCCGAATTCGGTTTCCCGACCACCAGGCATGAAACCAACTACCTTCAGGCCAATCTGGAACTGGCTGAGATAGGAGTTATAAAGAATCTACACCTGGAGGGCTGGATTAGAGCCATTGTCGCCGATGTGGAGACTGCCTTCAAGCTTGTACCAAGGCTGAAGCATCTTAATTTATCCATCTCGACATCAGAACAGATGATTCAGGGTAAATTCCAGGGGAGGAAGACCAGAGACGATATCATAAACGAGATGACACGGGCGGTTGACGCTGCATGGGCGCATGGGGCCGAGACGGTGGGGGTTAATGCCGAGGATGCCTCGCGGACCGACCTGGGCTACCTGCTTAAATTTGGTGTAGCGGCGAAGGAACATGGTGCCAGCCGGCTGCGCTATTGTGATACCCTGGGTTATGATAATCCATTCACCATCTATGAAACGGCCAAGGCACTGGCGGAGGAGGTTAATATCCCCATTGAATTGCACTGCCATGGTGACCTGGGTATGGCGGTAGCGACCTCGCTTGCCGGCGCTAAAGGTGCCATAGATGGCGGCCAGGATGCCTATATTAACGTAACTGTTAACGGTATCGGTGAGAGGGCTGGCAATGCCGATCTGGTAGCCACCATTCTGGCTGTTACCAAATCAAAGGGATTCGCCGAGAAGTACAAATTGGGTGGCTCCGTTGATCTGACAAAAGCCTGGAAGATAGCCAAATATGCCAGCTATTCCTTTGATGTTCCGATACCTATTAACCAGCCGGGTGTCGGCTCTAATGCCTTTGCCCATGAATCCGGCATTCATGCCGACGGCGTGCTCAAGGACCCGGAAAACTATGAACTCTATGGCTTTGAGGAGTTGGGACGGGGTGAGCCGGAACTGGTCGATACCGGCCGCCAGATAAGTGCCGGTGAATATAGCGGCGTCTCGGGCTTCAGCCATGTAATGGGGGAGATGGAGATAAAATTTGCCAGCAGGGAAGAAGCCCAGGAGATTCTGGAGCTGGTAAGATACGCCAATGTACAGGCGCATAAACCACTGGTTGAGGAAGAATTACTCTTTATTGCCAAGTACCCCGAGGTTGCCAGAAAGCTACTGACACTTGTTCCTTAAGTATGGCTATATACCACACGGGTGAAGTTTATAGAAGAGGCTGCCGTTTGATAAAGCAGCCTCTTTGTCTGTCCCTGCACTATTGTTATAATAGCGGTTATAAAGGATCTGGAAATGGATAATCAGCTGCCGGAAATGTGTGTTAAGCCAATTGGTTTTGTAAGCAATAAGATTAAAAGCAAACAGGAGCCGGGTTATGACTGGATGGAGGTGGTTTCCCGGGTTAAGATCAATGGTAAATTCAGCCAGG
>DAOVXW010000104.1 GCA_030635945.1 Dehalococcoidia bacterium | reverse complement strand
TGACTGGATGAAACGAAGAGGGCATCCTGGGTAACCGCCAACCCAAACTGGTCTACTATAAATGACTGCAACCCGGTACCCAGGGAAACCATCAGCGTTACCAGTGTGGCACCGATAACAACTGCCAGAATAGTAAGGGACGTCCGCAACCTGCGTCGCCATAGGTTGGACATGGCTATACTTATAAGATCGGATAACCTCAAGCTACAGTTTCCTTTCCTTGGCAATCTGCCCGTCACGCATGAAGAGCGTCCTTGGAGCCTCCTCGGCGATATCCGTATTGTGTGTTACCAGAAGTAAAGTGATACCCATTTCCCTGTTCAGTTGCTGTAGAAGTTTTATTATCAAATCACCGGTTTTGCTGTCAAGGTTGCCGGTAGGTTCGTCAGCCAGGATAAGCTTTGGTTTTGTGACTAGGGCACGGGCGATGCACACCCTCTGCCTCTCGCCACCGGAAAGTTGGTTAGGCAAATGGGAAGAACGCTTTGAAAGCCCCATTGTCTCCAGCACCTCACTTGCCCGTTTCAGGCGTTCGGTTCGAGGTACTTTTGAAAAGATGAGAGGCATAGCTACATTTTCCAGCGCATTATAGGTTGGATGCAGGTTAAACGTCTGAAAAACGAAGCCGACGCTTCTGTTGCGATAATGCGCCAGTTCCGTATCACTACTGTTGCTCAATTTCTGTCCGTTTATGGTAACTTCACCCGATGTTGGTGAATCCAGGCCGCCGATAATATGAAGCAATGTCGACTTTCCCGAACCGGATGGCCCTACAACAGCTACCATCTCCCCTTCCTCTACTACCAGGTTTATCCCGGAAAGAGCATTTATCGGTTCGCCACCCATATAATAGGTTTTACTGACATTTTCAAGCTTTATCATAATATAAGATTATCAGATTTTTTACTTAACAGGTAATACTGATTTCCAGCCTCTCTATCTGCCCCACCTCTTTAAGGGATGAAACCATTCCGATAACGGTGTTTTTTATAAAATTGCTTACAAATGTATTTAACTGAATTATATTATTATCCACTGTTATGTCAACAGTATCACCATCTATCAGCAGATTGGCGTCTCATACTTCTTCCTCCACTTTTAATGAATTAAGAATACCCGAAATAACAGCGTCAATAAATTGCCGGACAAAACCTTCAATCTGAACGGGCATATAATTTATGGAAAGTTTTACTTTTTTGGATGCCATAATCTTACCCCTATTCTATATTCATATCTCTAACCGGCTTTCTTTTGATCATAAGCCAGTTCTTTTTATCGGTATGTATCAAAGCATAACCGCCGCTAAGTTTTTCACCATTCAGCGTTATTCCAAGATACCCCGGTTCTTCATTATCAATCTCATATATGCCACGATCCCATATTCTAACAGTTCCGGCGCCATATTGCCCATCCGGAATCTCGCCGGAGAAGTCTATATATTCTACCGGGTGGTCTTCAACCTGGACGGCCAGCCTCTTTATCCCCGGTTCAAGCGGTACCCCCTTCGGTATCGCCCAGCTTTTAAGGACACCTTCCATTTCCAGGCGAAAATCATAATGCAATTGTCTCGCCTGATGTCTTTGAACGACAAATCGGTATTTTTTATCGTTGACTATCCTCCCTTCAGGTTCAGGTGTTTTCTTAAAACTACGCTTTTCTTTGTACTGTTCCAGGCCGATCATTGAATTGCTTCTTTCACACTATTTCAAAATAAATGTTAAAACCAAAACATTTTAATCAAAGAAATGCTCGTCAAGATTACCGCTGTTTGAATACCCGTTGCTCTCCCAGAAGCCGCGATATTCTGTATCATTGGAGAGCTCGATCTCTATTACCCACTTTATCCATTTGTATCCCCATTTACTTTCAGCCACCAGTTCAAAGGGGAAACCTCTCTCCGGTGGCAGATAAAGCCCGTTCATTTTATAAGCCAGCATTATATCGTTATCTATTATGTAATCAAGCGGTAGGGATGTGGTGTACCCGTCATAGGCATGGAATATAACTACCTGTGCCTCAGGTTTAATACTAACTTCTTCCAGCAAATCTTTTATAAGCATGCCTTCCCAGAGAATAGTCACTTCCCACCCCTGGACACACTTGAGGGTTATCACCTTTTTATAAGCCTGATAGTTTTTTACAATGTCATCATATTCATATATTCCAGGCTCATAAACCAGGCCGGTTATCCGAAGTTCGTAATTATCAATATCAATATACTGGGGTCCTTTTATTGAATTTTCCCTGAAATCGTTGATCGATGAAAGGTTTTCGCCTTCGTATTCCGTTATCTCCGTAGCGGATAATTCGATGGTTGTATCACAACCAATCAATAACGAGAAGGTAAATACAATAAGTAAAGTGGAAACAAGCAACACTGGAATATCTTTAGTTTTTATCATTTTATACTCCACTTGGATGGTGAAGTGGTCGGGGTGAGAGGACTTGAACCTCCGACCTCAGCGTCCCAAACGCTGCGCGCTAGCCGACTGCGCTACACCCCGCAAGATGAGTATATCAAGGCAATTTTAAGCGGTCAAATATGGATTTAGTCCCGGCAATCGGGGCAGAGGTCAAACATTTTCAGTGGGATATTAGTTTTTTGTGTCATATACTCAAGCTGTTTTTCTGGAATCCAGTAATCTTTGCATTTAGTGCATTGCATTAATTTGAATTCCATCCTGCCGCTTGGTGTCAGCATTATTCTTTTATCGCCGTCATCAGCCATAATTACGGCACCTTCATCACAGATATAGACACAGGAGCCGCAGGCTATGCACTTATCGGGCGAAAATACTATTGCGGCATCACCATTTTCGTTTTCAACGTAACTAATAGCCGCCATACCTACAGTTTTACGGCAGATGCCAACACATTTCCGACAGAGTGTACATTCTTTAACTTTCATATTTTACTCCTCACACTCCACGGTATCGCTGATAACCGATTTACGCCTGAGTTCTTCATATTTTTCAATTACTTTTTCCTGAATCTGGCTTATCATGTCCTCCGAAAGGTGGCGGAACCTGCCCTGTAATTTCATATAATCGGTTATCGGTCTAAGCTTGGGAAAATCGATACTCATTTTATATTCGCCGTTTTCAACCTCGTATAGCGGGAAGATGCCTGTTTTTACCGCCAGTCTGCCTATTCTTATGGTTAAATCACCCGAGCAGCTCCATCCGGTAGGACAAACGGAAAAGATGTGCACGTAAGCCGGTCCTTTGGTCGCCAGTGCTTTTTTAACCTTTTCCATCAAATCAAACGGATAGCTGGGGCAGGCGGTGGCAACATATGAAATGTTATGCGCCACGGCAATAGCCGGCATATCCTTCTTCCAGGAAAACTGGCCTATGCTCACCTTACCCTCCGGGGAAGTGGTAGTGGAGGCACCGAAGGGAGTAGCTGAAGACCGCTGAATACCGGTGTTCATATAGGCTTCGTTGTCAAAGCAGAGGTAAAGGAAGTTATGCCCCCTCTCCATTGCCCCTGATAGTGCCTGAATGCCTATATCGACAGTGCCGCCGTCACCGGCTATGGCGACGATATTGGTCCCCTTATCTGATATCCGTTCC